>DMPF01000070.1:512-2971 GCA_003456095.1 Bacillota bacterium | reverse complement strand
AGAAGGCTGCAGAGTTTTTTCCGCGGCAGTGCCCAACCGGGGAGCGGTATGGGCAAGGTTGCTGCAGGGCGAGAAAAAAACGGACAAACTGTTGCAGCGCTATATTGTTCCTGATGGGGAATTGGAAAGGGGGTGTTATGGTTATGCTGCAGGAGCAATTGAACCTGAACCTGAACGGGAAAGCGGCGGAAATATTAAATAAAATGTTAGGACAAAAAGAATTACTTTCAATTAATTTGCATACATTGGAGAATGGCTGCCGGCTGATTGATGCCGGGATCAATTGCGGGGGTAGTTGGGAGGCGGGAAAATGCTTTGCTGAAGCCACATTGGGGGGTACGGGCAGTATTTATTTTCAGATGATCGATTATGGAGATTTCAACCTTCCGGGATTGACGGTTACGGTTAACCGGCCAGTTGAAGGCTGCCTGGCCGCGCAGTATGCCGGTTGGAGCATCCAGCGGGACGGTTTTTTTGCTATGGGTTCCGGGCCGGCCCGCTGCTTAAGCAGCAGGGAAGAGCTGTTTAAGGTCATAAATTACCAGGAAAAGAGCAGTTGTGCTGTGCTTGCCCTCGAAGGGCGTCAGCTGCCGCAGGCGGCGCTTGCTGCCCATCTGGCCGAAAAATGTAAGATTGACCCGCAAAACCTTTGGCTGATTATTGCCCCGACAGCCAGTTTGGTTGGTTCCATTCAGGTTTCTGCCAGGGTAGTGGAGACAGGTTTGCACAAAATGAAGGAACTGGGATTTGATGTTTATAATGTGCTCTCCGGTATGGGATGCTGTCCGGTAGCTCCGGTGGCGGAAGATGACGGCAAAGCAATCGGCCGCACCAATGATTGTGTTCTTTATGGCGGCGATGTTTATTACACGGTCAACGCAAAGGACAGTGAGATTGAGGAGTTAATAGAGCGGATGCCTTCTTCTGCTTCCGGGGAATACAGGCAGCCGTTTTATCGCATTTTAAAAAAATTTAACTGGGATTTTTACGCCATTGACCCCTTGTTATTCAGTCCGGCCCGCGTCGTGATCAACAATCTGCAAAGCGGGCGCATCTTCCGTGCCGGGTCTGTTGACAGGGAGATGCTCAGGCGTTCCATGGCTTGAGCAAAGTTGCCTGCCACTGCAAGACGAAAAAGGCGGTGCTATGGTGAAAAAACAATACCGATTAATATTTCAGGCATGGGAAGCGTTTATACGTGACGGAATATTTCAAGGTGACGATTTGGAAGCCCCTATTGCCCGTTCCTGGCAGAGGTGCCGGGAATATGCGTTAAATCCGCACGCCGTAATCTCCCATCAGCTTACCCTCGCAGAACTATATCGCCGCAAGGAACAGAGCAACAGGCTTAATGATCTTGCTTCTGTATTTATACATGATCTGTGCAGCATGCTTCATGATCCCAAGTTGACCATTGCCCTTTTGGATCGGGATGGGTATATCTTAAAGCTTGTGGGAGATGAAGAACTGCAAAAGCAAGCCCCCTTTTTACAGGTAGGGGAAAATTGGCGGGAAAAGTACAAAGGAACGAATGCCATAGGGCTGGTTCTACTGGAAAGATCTGCCATGCTGGTCCAGGCAACAGAACATTATTCCAGTTTATATCATAAAATGGCTTCCTTTGCGGCGCCGGTTTTTGATCTTAACGGGGATATCCTTGCGGTGCTGGCTATTTTTGGCTATTACCGCCACACCAACAACCATACCCTGGGGATGGCCATAACTGCGGCGCGGGCGATCGAAAGCCGGCTGCGCTGTGAATATGCTTGCCGGGGAAAGGACGATCCCTCTTACAATGCAAGTGCGATTATCGAATCGATGGATGAGGGCATTATCTCTTTTGATACTGAAGGACGCATTACCCATTTTAACAGCGTGGCCTCCAAAATGCTGCAGATTCCCCCTGACAGTTTAGCGGGAAGTCGCCTGGACGAGCTTATGCAAAACAGCGATATGGCGGAAATGCTCTTGCGCAAGGGAAAGAAAATATACGATCAGGAGTTTCTTGTGGAATCACGGGGAAAAAGACTGCATTTCCTTGTGGGGGGGCGGGCAATCAAAAATAATCAAGGAGATATTCTGGGCGGAGTACTAACGCTGCGGGGAATACATCACGTGCGCAACCTGGTAACCCGGATGCTTGGAGCACTGGCCAGGTATACCTTTGAAGATATAATCGGCAGCAGTCCGGCCATTAAGGATACTATCAAGTTGGCCAAGCGTGTTGCCGGCAGCAGTGTAACAATACTGCTGCAAGGGGAAAGCGGCACCGGCAAAGAACTTTTTGCCCAGGCCATGCATAATGCCGGACCCTGTCCCAAGGGCCCGTTTGTGGTGATAAACTGTGGTGCTATCCCCAAGGAATTGATGGAGAGCGAGCTGTTCGGTTTTGAGGAGGGAGCATTTACCGGGGCGCGAAGAGGCGGGCAGCCGGGAAAATTTGAACTGGCCAGCGGTGG
>DMPF01000070.1:0-174 GCA_003456095.1 Bacillota bacterium | reverse complement strand
ACCATTTTTCTGGATGAGATTGCCGAATTTCCCCTGGAATCCCAGGTGGCACTGCTCCGTGTATTACAAGAGAAAGTGATTGTCCGGGTGGGAGGCAGCAAGCCGATTCCGGTGGAGCTCCGTGTGATCGCGGCGACAAATAAGGACTTATTAAAAGAAGTAAATAAAGATAAC
>DMPF01000089.1 GCA_003456095.1 Bacillota bacterium | reverse complement strand
CCTCGTTAGAAGGATATTACAAATCCGGCGTTCACTTACCGATAACGTTAAATCGGCCTATATGGATTCCTGGAGGGATGGGACAGGTGGAGTATATTTTCGACAACGATAAGAGGCATAAAAACCCGGACAATAGAGCCACGCCCTGGCAGGAGCGTCTGCGGCGTGAACTTAATCAGGAGCAGTTATTTTTCGTTACGCATAAACATCCTGCCATTCTTGGCATAGCCGGTCCCGGTTCTGGCAAAACCCGTGCCCTTACTTACCGCCTGGCCAACCTGCTTCAGGAGAATGTCCATCCTCAGCAGATCATGCTGGTAACATTCACGAATAAAGCAGCTGAGGAGATGAAACGGCGCGTCCGGGAGATTATCGGCTACCTGCCTCAGGGGCTGTGGGCAGGCACTTTTCACAGCATCGGCGCCAGGATGTTAAGGCGCCACGCTTCCTTGGTGGACCGCAGTGCCAATTTTTCCATCCTGGATGAGGATGACCGGGCGTCAATGCTAAATCTTGTGCTGGCTTCCTACAAAAGTGAGATTAAGGAAAAAGAAAGGGACCTGTTTGTCAAGCGCGGCTTACTTGGAAAAATAATCAGCGCCACACGTAACTCCAGCCTTGAGCTTAACGAATACATAAACAGCAGAATGCCCGATCTGGCCCCTTACCTTTCTATCTTTCACCGTGTTGAGGCGGAATATGAGGGAAAAAAGAGATTGGCTAACGCCTTTGATTACGATGACCTTTTAATCGCCTGGCTGCAGCTGCTCCAGCAAAACAGGGATATCCGGGAACGCTATCAGGAACAATTCAAACATATCCTCGTAGACGAATACCAGGATACCAATGCTGTCCAGGACCGCATCATCATGCTCCTGGGGGAAAAAGGTTCGACCTGCCTTGTGGGGGATGATGCCCAGTCCATCTACAGCTTTCGCAGCGCTGAAATAGGCAATATCCTTAATTTCCCCCGTAAAAAAGAGGGCTGCACCACCATTAAATTGGTGCAGAACTACCGTAGCATCCCCGAAATACTGGAGCTGGCCAACTGTTCCATCAGCCGGAATAATGGACAGATTCCCAAGCAGCTTAAAGCTGTACGCCCGTCAGGCGAGAAGCCCCGTATCTACCTTTCCCAGGACAATTATCAGGAAGCGGCTTTTGTCACCCGTATGGTCCAGCAGCTTTATCAAGACGGATTGCAACTGGAAGAAATGGCCGTGCTTTATCGCAGTTCCTACCTGTCGCAGGACTTGGAGCTGGCACTGATCAATCAAGGCATCCCTTACCTGACTTTTGGCGGGCTTAAATTCCTGCAACGCGCGCATATCAAAGATATCCTGTGCTGGCTGAAGATCCTGGAAAACCCCCGGGACGAGCTTTCCTGGCAGCGAGTGGCACAGCTGCATGAAGGCATAGGGCCGGCTACTTTCCAGGAGATCTGGGGGCAGTTGAAGGCTCACCCCAGCCCCCTCGAAGCAGCACTTAGCGAAAACATAAAAATACAGCGCGGCAAACAGGGATGGCATACATTCACCGAAATTCTGGCACGGTTGCGTATAGCAGGCCGGGAGGACGTCCCCCGTTTGATCGCCATCATTATGCAGAGCGCATACGCCCGCATACTACAGCAAAAATATCCTGATGATCACGCGGAAAGAAGCTTGGGTATCGAAAGGCTTGCTGCGTACGGAGCGCGCTGCGCCTCCGTGGGAGAATTTCTGGAATCATTATTGCTGGAAGAAATCCTGATCCTTGACAGCATCAGAGAGGAAAATCCGGATAAAGATTTCCTGACCCTATCCACTATTCACAGCGCCAAGGGTAAGGAGTGGAAAGCCGTCTTTCTGGTAGGACTGAACGAAGGGCACTTCCCTTCCGCCCAGGGATTAAAAAATATTGAAGAAGAAAGACGCCTCTTTTACGTTGCCGTTACCCGGGCCAAGGACCACCTTTACCTTACGGCGACACAGGAGGACTACCGTGGCTGGAACCGTTACATCGGCGGTCCATCCCCCTTTCTTACTGAACTGCCCATACACTGCTATCAAATTACGCCTTAGAAAGCGTTTTTAATCAGTTTTATCGCCTGAGCTTGCCGGGCTTCCCGCTCCAGGATGACGATCACTACGTCAAAACGGGCGAGACGGTCCAGTAACCCCTTCAGCTTGAGGAAATAAGTGGCCACCTGGCGGAGTTTACGCTGCTTGCGGAAGCCGATGGAAACCTCGGCCAGACCGGTATAAGTGGGGCTGTTGGTACGCACTTCCACGAAGACGATTGTATCCTCGTGGTATGCGATGATATCAAGCTCCCCTAGTGGGCAGCGATAATTCCGCTCCACGATACGGTAGCCCTGCTGCAAAAGGTAGTTGGCCGCCAGCTCTTCCCCTTGGGCTCCCAATATTTTTTTATATCCCTTTGTCAGCATTACCGGTCACTCTCTCCCCATGGACAAGCGATATTCCTTAAGTTAAAGCTGCGGCGGTGCAGCATTGAGGGGCCTATGACCCGCAGCGCCTCCCGGTGTTGTGCTGTAGGGTAACCTTTATGGCGGGCAAAACCATAACCAGGGTAAATGGCGTCAAAGCCGGACATGTTGCGATCTCTTATTACCTTGGCCACAATGGATGCGGCCGCAATGGAAAGGGATGAGGCGTCGCCACCCTTAATCCCCTCCTGCGGTATGCCTATTCCCGGGAGAGGAAAGCCATCGCACAACAAATACTGGGGTTGGGGGTAAAGCTGCCTTACAGCCAGACGCATTGCTTCCAGAGATGCCTGGTATATGTTCATGTGATCAATAATGGCATGATCCACAACTCCTACGGCAATAGCCGTGGCTTCAGCGGCAAGCAGATCAAAAAGCTGTTCCCTTTTTGCTGGATTTAATTTTTTTGAGTCGTCTATTTCGCTGAAGAGAGATTCTTTTTGCCAGTTTAAAATTACGGCTGCTGCCACAACCGGACCAGCCAGAGGGCCGCGTCCTGCTTCATCAATGCCGGCAACTAGATTATAACCTGCGCCATGCAGTTCTTTTTCCCGTCGGCTCATTTTATGTATACGCTGAGACTCAGCTTCTTTTTCAACCTGCTTTTTCATATTATCCGCCTTCCAATGTCCCTGTAAGATCAGGTTCTTCCAGGCTGATACGGCCAAAGACTCCCCGCCGGAAGTCATTGATAATCAGATTGGCTGTTTTATGCAGATCCACCAGACCGCCCGGCCCCAGACTGCAGCGCATCCTGCCTATCTGCTGCAGCAACAGCTCAAAGTCCGGTGTTATTGCTGTATCCAGCAGATAGGCGCGTAAAAATCGCCTCTTAAGCTCATTCCTGGAGGCGATGCAGTTGATAAGCCAGCGGGCCACATCCTCTGCCGGCGGTGCATCCACTCCTTCCAGGGCGCCGATGGCCGTCAGGGCGAGTTTGCTATTTTCATTCCGGAGATATGGATAGAGAAGGCCGGGAGTGTCCAGCATCTCCCAACCTGCACGCAGGCGGATCCACTGGGGGCCGCGGGTAATACCGGGACGGGCACCCGTTTTCAGGGCATACGTTCCGGCAAGACGGTTAATAATGGTAGACTTTCCCACATTGGGAATACCGGCGACAATAAGACGCAAGGGGCGGTTAAATTTCAAATTGCCCGGTCGTTGCTGCATTATTTTTTTTTCCAGATTCTTTAGCGCAGTGGGGTTTTTCGCGCTGAAGGGGAAAGCAGGTCTGCCTTCACGTAAAAAAAAGCCAAGCCAGCAGTCAGTAATATTTCTTTCCGCCAGATCCGCTTTGTTTAGTATAATCACATTTTTTTCGGCAAGCATTGCACGCAGGCGTACATTTCTGCTGGTAAAGGGCAGGCGGGCATCCAGGACCTCCAGCACCATATCAACATGTTTGAGTACCTGCAACAGTCTTTGTTCCTCACGGAAAATAACATCAGGCTTCTCTAGATCCGGCATACACTTCACCTGGTTAAATGGATATCTTTGCTGGTATTATTTACCATGCCTACCCTGGAAAAAGGCCAAAAAACAAACATAGCCTCTCCCTTGACCCTTTCCATGGAGATGGCACCCACTGCCGGGTCGCGGCTGTCCATGCTGTTGTTCCGGTTATCGCCAAGGACAAAAACATGCCCATCAGGGACGATAACCGGTCCAAAATCATGCATCTCCTGACTCCTGATGTACGGTTCAACCTGCCGCTTCCCGTTTACATAGAGGTAGTTTTCCCATATCTCCACCTTGTCACTGCCAAACGCAATGGCCCTCTTAATAAAATCGCGGCGGCTTGCGTAGTTAAAAACAATGATGTCACCATGTTGCGGTTTTTGGAAATTATAGGATATTTTGTTAACAACCAGCCGCTCGTGATGCCTAAGGGTGGGGTACATTGATATCCCCTCCACGAGAAAGGTTTCGAAGAAGAAGATGCGAATGACCAGCGCAATAACTACCGCCAAAGCAATGGACTTCAACCATTCTTTTAACTCGCTGTTGATCTTCTGCCCCTTCTCCTCCTTAACT
>DMPF01000120.1:3024-3523 GCA_003456095.1 Bacillota bacterium | reverse complement strand
TGCAGCTCTGCAAGAAGGGCAGCGCGAAAGCAGGCTCTTGCAGGAGGAGGCAAAAAATCTTCTGCAAGAGGCACAAAGGGAACGCCTGGCCATGATCAAGGGCGCAGAAGCGGAGATTTTGCAGATTGCCGTCAGTATCGCCGAAAAATTGTTGCACTGTAAAATGATCTTGGATAAAAAGGCCGTTTTGGCGATCTTCAAAAAAGCGCTGGAAGATCTGCCGGGGGGGCAAAATGTGATCCTGAGCCTTAACCCGGAGGACGAGGCCGTCTGTGGGGAAACCCTGAAAGAGCTGCAAGAGCATCTGCGCAAAGGCTCTTCCCTGAAGATTACCGGCTCGCCGGAAATTGCCCGCGGTAGCTGCAAAGTGGAGTCGGAAGAAGCAGAAATAGGGATAAATCCGCAAACAGAGCTGGAAACGCTGGCCAACAAGCTTTTGACACTTGCCGGCGGATCGTAAATATCCATCCGGGTGCATCGTAGGGAACGGTCTTGACCG
>DMPF01000120.1:0-2706 GCA_003456095.1 Bacillota bacterium | reverse complement strand
ACGGTCTTGACCGTTCCGCAAGGAGGCTTCTTGTGCGGCAGGGTACGCTGGATTTAGACAAATATCTGCGGGAAATTCAGGCATATCCCGGACTAAAGGTAAAGGGAAGGGTCGCCCAAGTTATCGGCCTGGTGTTGGAGGTTTGCGGGATCCGTCCCGCCCTCGGCGAAATCTGCGTTATCGAAATAAAGGGAGCGAAAAAACCGGTGCTCGCCGAGGTGGTGGGCTTTCGCCACGCCCGTTCTCTGTTAATACCTCTGGGGGATATCAATGGGGTTTCCCCCGGGTGCCTGGTCAGGGCCTGCGGGCATCCCTTCTATATTAAAGTAGGGCCGGACCTTTTGGGGAAAGTGCTTAACGGTCTGGGAAATCCCATTGAAGAAGATGGTGAAGGACTGCAGGGTAAGGTGCAGCATCTGCTCGTGGAGAGGGTTCCTCCCGGTCCGCTGGAGCGGGAGCCGATCTGCAGAGTGATGGGGACAGGCATACGGGCGGTGGATATGCTCTTAACCTGCGGCGAGGGGCAGCGTATGGGTATTTTTTCCGGAAGCGGCGTGGGCAAAAGCACCATTTTGGGCATGATCGCCCGTCACAGCGAAGCGGATGTGATTGTGATCGGGTTGATCGGGGAAAGGGGAAGGGAAGTATTGGATTTTATCCAGAACAGTCTGGGCCCTGATGGTTTAAAACGTTCCATTGTGGTGGCCTCCACTTCGGACCGCCCGGCCCTGGAAAGGGTCAAAGCGGCCCTGGTGGCTACGACCGTGGCTGAATATTTCCGTGACGAAGGGAAAAAAGTAATCCTGGTGATGGATTCGATAACCCGTTTTGCCATGGCCCTCCGGGAAATCGGCCTGGCCATCGGCGAACCTCCCACCACAAAAGGCTATACGCCGTCTGTTTTTGCCAGCCTCCCGCGGTTGCTGGAGAGGACCGGAAACGCCAGGGACGGGTCCATTACGGGCTTTTATTCTGTCCTGGTTGACGGTGATGACTTTACCGAACCGATCTGTGACGCTGTAAGAAGCATTTTGGATGGCCATATTATTTTACACAGAGAGCTGGCGGCGCGGAATCATTTTCCGGCCATTGATATATTAAACAGCGTGAGCAGGCTCATGCCGGTGATTGCTGACGACGGGCAGCGCCGGCAGGCGGGGCAGGTGCGTGAGCTGTTATCCGTCTACCGCGAATCCGAGGACCTGATTAATATCGGGGCTTATGTAAAAGGCTCCAATCCTCGCGTGGATCAGGCTATTGCCTACCGGGATCAGCTTACAAAATTTTTATGCCAGGACTTGACGGAATCTTCTCCCTGGCAGCAGAGCAAAGCCGCGCTGGTACAGGCATTGGCCCCTCCCCCGGCATTAAAGGAAAACGATCATGGATAATAACTTAAATCTGCCCGGAGCTTATTAACAAAATATCTTGTCTGACGAAAAGAATAACAGGGAACGGTATCCCGGCCCTGCAACCGTTCCGCGGAGGAGACAGAAAATATGCACCCGTCCTCAATTAGCGCACAAAACGGCTTCAGGCTGCAGAGAGTTATGCAATACCGCGATGACATGAAGTCACTGGCCTGTATGGAACTGAGTCGCCGCATCCAGAACTTAAACGCACTCCAGGAAGAATTGGCACGGCTGAAAGTTGAAGAAAAGGCTTTACTGAAACATTACAGCTTGCAGGGTGAAAAGTTGGATGCGGGCATGATCAATCTCTTCCATAATTATTTTGCGCTGCTGCAGAACAGCTGTGCTGCGAAAGAGGAGGAGATTGCCGGCAGCCTCTCCAGGGTGGAGACACAAAGGGATGAGGTCTTACAGGCCTGGCGGGAACACCGCAAGCTGGAGCATCTGCAGGAGCAATATGGGGAAAGTGTCTATGTAAGCGTAAAAAAGCAGGAACAGCGGTTAAACGATGAGATCTGTGTGCGCATGTATGGCGACGCAAAAGGTCCATTGCTCCCGGGAGGAGCGGTTTACCGCTAATAAATCTTTGCGAAAGGGGCGCTGTGATCATCGTGCAGGTATGTCTGTGCCCGGGCGGTCCCGTTGTGGAAAGGGGCTGCAACATGGAAAACGCAACAGCTTTAACCGGAACCGGCGCAAAACCCGTTGTCCCGGAACCGGCTTTCTTTGCCCTGCTTCTGCAGGAATTGGGTTTTTCCGGTGCGGAAAACCTGGAAACATTCTGCCTGAAAACACTTTGTCCGGGGGAGACACTACCCACAGTACCGCGGCATGGCTCGCTTTTCTTCTCCGCCGGGATGCTGCTTGACGCCGGTTATTCCCTTGTTCCTGCCGGGGCTTCTGCTTCGCCGGACGCCGGTTATTCCCTCGTTCCTGCCGGTACACCGCTGGACATTGGGCATCCTCTTGTTTCCGCCGGGATACCGCCGGACGCCGAACTTCCTCTCCCCCCTGCCGCCGGCAAGCAACCGTTCTTACCGGCTGCTACCTCAAATTGCGAAAGCGAGCTGCAGCAAAAAATCTCTTTACCCCTGGAAAATTCCGGCACAACAACCCCCGACTTGAAAACTCCCGGAAGTGATCATTCCGGGACAAGCCGCCTCCTCCATGGGGAGAGCGGAAAACCGCCGCTTGGGGAACTGACCGACTTTTTCCTGCGCCATGGGGAAAAAAAGCAGATTCCTTCCGGGCAGATTCCTTCCGGACAAGCTGTACCGGAAAGGGTTGTTCCTGC
>DMPF01000124.1 GCA_003456095.1 Bacillota bacterium | reverse complement strand
CTCCCAGGCGTTCAATGCCCAGTTGAAAACCTGCACCGGCAGTCCAAAGGCCATAACCTACAGTTATTTGTACCCGGTCTTCCGGGGTAACCCCGGCCATATTCCAACAGCGGGCCATCATATTGGCCCAGTCATCAATATCCTTTTGCGTATAATAAGCTACCGTTTTTTTGCCTGTCGTCCCGGAAGAAGCGTGGATTCTAACCACATCCCGTTCCGGTACGGCCATGAGCCCAAAGGGATAGCTATCCCGAAGCTCTTCTTTGGTCGTAACCGGAAGATTGACAATATCATCCAACTCTCGGATATCCCCCGGTTTTAAGCCAAGCTGATCAAATTTTCGACGATAAAAAGGCGAGTTGCTATATGCATGGTTAACCGTCCACAAAAACCTCTCTTTTTGCAATGAAAGCATTTCGTCTTTACCGGATGGGGCATAATCTTGAAAGACCAACATCAACACTCCTTTATGATTAGGCTTAATATTCCAAACCATAGTCAACCTTGAAAGTTATTTCTATGTTGGAAAGTGCCAAAATTATTCTTAATAATTCATGTGTTATTGGATGATTATAATAAAGCAAAATATTATTTCTGCACATCTAATGCAGGTTCCTGCAAACTAAATTAATTTAATAATTGTTAATTTTCTCAAAAACGTTAATAACCAAGACAAATTTTTTTATCTTCCCCGCCAGTCGGGTCGCCGTTTTTCGAAAAAAGCTTTCAGGCCTTCCAAAAAGTCCTCACTGCGGAAGGAATCTCCCTCAAGCTCTTCCATATCACTATGATCCTCTCCTTCCTGAAAAGAAAACCAGTGCGCAAATGCTTTTTTAAATCCTTTTATACATAGGGGCGCATTATTGGCGATAATATTGGCCATTTTAATGGTTTCTTCTTCCAGACGAGATTGGGGGACAACGCGGTTAACCAGTCCCATTTCATAAGCCCGCATCGCCGGTAAGGGTTCCCCCAGCAGCAAAATCTCCCTGGCGGCAGAGAGGCCCACCAGGTTAATCAACCGCTGGGTCAGGGAATAATGCAGGACAATCCCAAGTTTGGCTGCCGGGACGGCAAAGACCGTTTCTTCCGTGCAGATAAGCAGGTCACAGACAAGGGCAAGTTCACAACCGGCGCCAATGGCCGGACCGTTAATCATTGCGATTACGGGATAAGGAAAACTGGCAATACTTTCCAGAGCATCTTCAACCAGTGTTATGTAGGCATGGCGCTCCTTGTCTTCTTTCTGGGCAGCCAATTGAGTTAGATCCGCTCCCGCTGCAAAAGTAGCACCCGCCCCGGTAATAATCACAATGCGTATCTCTTTATCCATTTCCAAAGATCTCATTAACTTTGAGAGCTCAACCCACATCTCCCGGTTAAATGCATTACGCTGGGTTGGCCGGTTAATAATTACCCGGGCAATATGATCCGTTTTTTCTAACAGGAAATAATTCACCACTGAAACCTCCTTCTCGTATCAATATTGGAAAGGTGCCCCTACATACGTTATGCAAGAGCACCTTTGTTTTATCTTTCCAAGAAATAGCACCCGGTTTTACTTAAAGGGGAATGTTACCGTGTTTGCGCCAAGGCCTCTCTTCACGTTTTTCCTTGAGCATACGCAGAGCGGAGATAATCTGCCAGCGTGATTCCCGCGGTTCAATCACGGAGTCAACCAACATTTTGCCGGCTGGGTCAAAGGGGTTTGAATATTTGTAGTCGTAATCCTCAATACGTTTTGCTCTCTGCGCTGCCTGGTCTTCCGCCTGCTCAATTTCCTTGCGGAAGATAATATCCACGGCCGCCTTGGTATCGAGTACCACCGGTTGAGCGATTGGCCAGGCCAGCATCTGGTCTACCTCGGTTCCCTTGCAGCACATGGCCATGACGGCGCCGCCGTAATTTTTACGCAGGTTTAAGGTAACCTTGGGAACGGTAGCCTCGGAATAAGCGTAAAGCATTTTAGCACCGTGCCGGATTATTCCGCCATATTCCTGAGATTTTCCCGGCAGGAAGCCGGGGACATCCACCAGGTTGACCAGTGAGATATTAAACGCATCACAAAACCGAATAAACCGGGCAGCCTTGTCAGAGGCATCCACATCCAGGCATCCGGCCATAACCAGGGGCTGGCTGGCAACAATGCCCACAGTGCGGCCGTCCATACGGGCAAAACCTACTACAACATTGCGGGCGAAACGGGGCTGCACCTCCATGAAGTCACCATTATCCACAATGCGGGTGACTACCTTCCTTGCGTCGTAAGGGATGCGAAAATCCGGGGAAACAATCTGCGTGAGGTCATCACAGGGCCGCCTGGGGTCATCATCCGTCTCTACCACGGGGGGGTTCTCCATGTTGTTTGAGGGCAAAAAGCTGAGCAGCCTGCGAACCATGTCCAGGCATTCCTGTTCGTTTTTCGCCGTAAAATGGGTACAACCGCTTTTTTCCGCATGGATAGTGGCCCCACCCAGCTTTTCGGTATCAATCTCTTCACCGGTCACTGCCTTGATAACCCCTGGGCCGGTAATAAACATCTGGCTGCTTCCTTCCACCATAAAAATGAAATCAGTAATGGCCGGTGAGTAAACCGCTACTCCGGCACATGTCCCCATGATAACCGAAACCTGCGGGATCACACCGGAGGCCTTGGTGTTGCGGTGGAATGTGCCCGCCACGTTACGGGATGCGGAAGAGCCCTCGTGCAGGCGCCCGCCTCCTGATTCGTTCAAACCAATGAGCGGCGCACCGACC
>DMPF01000055.1 GCA_003456095.1 Bacillota bacterium | reverse complement strand
GGAGAGGGTTAGCAATTCCCAAAAAATAAACAGTGTCAAAAAGTTTGCGGAAAAGGCAACAGCCACAGCGCTGCTTATGGCAACAATGGCAGCCGCCTGTTCGCTTCTTTTGTATACCTCAAGTCCGTAAAGCAGTGCCAGCGCCCCCACCAGCAGAAAGCTGAAAGCGGCCATTCTTCCAAAAGGATGTTCAGCAAATGAAAGGGGCGACATTCCCGCGGCCTCCCCAAATGTGGATGTAAACAGGGATACGCTGCCTAAATCCCCACCCGTAAGCAGCAAAACAGCCACATATACCATCCCCGCCAGGCAGAGAAGCATCAGATATCTTAAGCGATCTCTTGACAGTAACAGCGTGGCCGGAGCAACAACAAACGGAGCAAAAATAACCAATAAGATCAGGCCCATGCTTTATCTACTCCTCATGCTTGATCATGCCCGTACACAGACTTAAAAACGTACGAAAAGCTCGCTAACTGCAACTTTTGCCATTTCCAGGGGCCAGTTTTGCGGCATCAGGACGAAGGCAACACAACCGATCGCCAGGATCATGATCGGCACAAGCATATTCAAAGGGGCCTCCTGCCACCTCACGCCAATCCCGGTGTCAGGGTGTCCGGAAGAAACGGATTCCGTTTCCGCTGTATGCCGCGGCGCAGCGGCAAAGAAAGCGGTTATGACAATGGGAAAATAATAGGCAGCGTTGAGCAGGCTGCTCACAATCAGCAGCACCACAAAGAATGGCTGGCCTGTTTCCAGAGCACCCAGGCAGAGCTGCCATTTGCTGATAAACCCGTTAAAAGGCGGGATCCCCACTATGGAGAAAGAGCAGAGGGCAAAAGCGATCATGGTCAGGGGCATTTTCCGCCCCACTCCCCCAAAACGGCTGATACGCCGTTCTCCGGCCTGGACGATGATGGCGCCGGCAATAAGGAAGAGAGCCCCTTTCATAAATGCGTGGGTAAAGATATGGTAGATGGAACCCACAAAAGCCATTTCACTGAGCAAGGCGAGGCCCAGGACAACATAACCGATCTGGGCCACGCTGGAATAAGCCAGCCGGCGCTTAATATCATCCTGCACAAGGGCCAGGGCAGATCCGATCAGAATGGTGACGGTGGCAAGGACCAAGGCAATATTGTGCCAGCCCACCTCCTGCAGGAAAGTAAAACCATAAACCTGGTAGAAAACACGAATTAAGCCGTAAGCCCCGATTTTGATCATCATCCCGGATAGGAGGGCGCTCACCGGGGAAGGAGCGGCGGGGTGGGCGTCGGGCAGCCAGATATGCACCGGGAAAATACCGGCTTTTACGCCAAAACCGAGCAGGAAGCAGATAAAAGCGATAAAAGCCAGTGTGGAGTTTTCCGTAATCAGGCCGAAGTAGTTGAATGAGAGGGTGCCTGCCAGATAATAGGTGATAACTATGGCGAAAAAGAGCAATAAGCCAGCCGCCAGAGACATAAAAAGGTACTTGGTGCCGGCAAATATGGCGTAAGGATTTTCCTCATGAGAAATCAGCACACAGCCGGATATGGCTATTATTTCAAAAAAGACGAACAGTCCCAACATATCTCCGGCGAATATACAGCCGAGACAACCGCCAAGAGCCAACAGCAAAAAGGCATAATAGCGGTCGTGGGCATGCTCACGCGCCATGTAACCGATGGAATGGATCGCCGCCAGCAGCCATAGAAATACTGCCAGCAGGCCGAGGAAAAAGCTGAGCATATCCACGCGGAAAGAGATGGCGAAGGGTATGGAGAGAAAATTAACACTCCCGGAAACCACGCCGCCGCCTTTAACAACCCCGTACATAGAAAAAATAGCACCGAACAAGGCTGCTATCGTTATTACGGTAAAAATCTCGCCGGCTTTCCGGTTGACCCGGGTTAAAAAGAAGGTTATCACCGCGGCAATAAAAGTGGTGAAGATGATGATGGCCGGAAGACTGCTGTATGCTTTCTCTCCTGAGAACTCAAGCATAAATCCTTCACCTCTTGGAGCATATTGTAGATAAAATTCAGGGATCAACCGGCAATGCTGCGATTTTTGCCGGAGAATGTTCAATTTTCAAAATAAAGGTACATGCTCAAGGGCTCAATTACTGCTGCATTATAACATAATTCTGCTCCTTTAAAAAGATATTTAAAAAGTCTTTTCGCGGCACAAAAAGGTTAAAACAAACGCGAAAACTTTATTGACAGCGTAAATATTTGTTAGTATAATTAATACGCTTAAGCAGAGGTCACCCATCTGGCAACTTGTTTGCCGGAACCGCAACGCGATAGATAGCTTCCGCTATGAGTTTTTTGAGAAATTACGAAAATATAAGGAGGAGCCTGCAAGTGAAAAAAGTCAGCTTTTATATGAAGGCAACAAGAGCTTTTTCAACCGTCAGGAAATCGGCCTGGCTGGTGACCTTAGCGGTTGCCGTAGGTGGACAGTTTTACCCTCCCCTCGGGCTATTGGTACCGTTAATTATGATTTCACTAATGGGCATGAGTTTGTTTAAGGGAAGGTATTGGTGCGGAAATTTTTGTCCGCATGGCAGTTTTTTTGACTTTCTGTTGCAGCCTTTAAGCAGAAACAAGAAGATTCCGGGTCTGCTTGCCTCAAAAATTACTGTTGTATTATTTTTTGTCTTTTTCATGTTTAATTTGACCGGGCGCTTCGTGACCGCATTGCAGTATATTGAACATGTATCTCTGCTAAACAGTATAGGTACGATCTTTTCTACAACCTATCTGATGGTATTGCTTGCGGGGGGGCTGTTGGCCGTTATATTCAGTCCCAGAACATGGTGCCAGTTTTGTCCCATGGGTTCAATTCAGACTCTTCTTTACAAACTTGGCAAAGCTGTGGGTCTAACCGCCGCCAGGGATAAAAAAGTCACCGTCAGTCATCAGCTGTTATGTCACTCCTGCGGAAAATGTGCCCGGGTATGCCCCATGCAGTTAGCGCCGTACCGCGAATTCAGCCACAGCCGCAATCAATTTAACGATGAAAGGTGTATCCGGTGCTTGACCTGTGTTAAAAACTGCACAGTGAAGATCCTGAGCCTTGCCGCCGCGACAGAAGCCGGCACCTTAATGAAAGAGGCCAATCTGGAAGGTTTTCAGGAAAGCAGCCATTACCGCGGGGAAGTAATCCACGTGAAAGAGTTAATACCTAACTTTTGCACG
>DMPF01000173.1 GCA_003456095.1 Bacillota bacterium | reverse complement strand
TCGAAGAAGAAGATGCGAATGACCAGCGCAATAACTACCGCCAAAGCAATGGACTTCAACCATTCTTTTAACTCGCTGTTGATCTTCTGCCCCTTCTCCTCCTTAACTGCTTGCTCGTTCATCACTCTGAGCTCCCATCTGCACAAAAGATGCATGTGTGGTTATTGACGCGTTTCTTTAATGCGGGCCGCTTTTCCCTTCAACTTCCGCAGGTAGTAAAGTTTGGCGCGCCGCACCAAACCCTTGCGCACCACCTCGATTTTTTCAATCTTTGGCGAGTGAATGGGGAATGAACGTTCCACGCCCACCCCGTAAGAGACACGCCGTACCGTGAAAGTTTCATTCAGGCCGCAGCCCCGGCGCTTGATTGCAATTCCTTCAAACACCTGAATTCTTTCCCGGTTTCCTTCAATTACCTTGAAATGGACGCGGACAGTATCGCCTGGCGCAAAATTCGTAAATTCGTCTTTCATATAATCTTTTTCCACACTTCTAAGCAGATCCATCTTTTTTTGCTCCTTTCAACGCAATGCGCTCCAAATTATCTTTTAAATTTCCGGAAAAGATCCGGCCTGTATCTTCGTGTTTGTTCCATAGACTGGCAGTAGCGCCATTTTTTGATTTCCCCGTGATTGCCGGAAAGAAGTATCTCCGGTACAAGCATTCCCCGAAAATTGGGGGGACGGGTATACTGGGGATATTCCAGTAAGTCTTCGTTAAAGGACTCCTCTGACAAAGAGGCGCCGCACAGCAGGCCGGGAATTAGTCGGGTAACCGCATCAACCAGGACCATGGCCGGGATTTCCCCTCCGGTCAGCACATAATCGCCAATCGAAATCCTTTCCCCAGCCAGATAAAGAGCCACACGCTCGTCAATACCTTCATAGTGGCCACAAAGAATGACAAGGCGGTTAAGCAGACTCAATTGACGGGCTTTATCCTGGTTAAACAGGATCCCCCCGGGAGAAAGGAGAATGATCCTTGCGCCCGGGTCATCCCTATTGACACCGAGTGCTTCGACGGCTAGGTAAAAGGGTTCGGCGCGCATGACCATTCCCGCCCCGCCGCCATATGGTGCATCGTCCACACGCCGGTGTTTATCTCCGCTGTAATCCCGCAGGTCTGTAATGCTGAGCTGCAGCAGTCCTTTTTCCTGTGCCCTTTTAAGCATGCTTTCGTCAAAAACACCGGCAAAGCTTCCGGGGAAAGCGGTGATAATGTCGATCTGCACGCTTTTCACATCCTATATTCAGATCGGAGAGGTTAATCGATCAGCCCCGGGGGGAGATCCAGCAGCATGTAGCCCTTTTGCAGATTAATTTCCTTGACCACATTGCGGGTTGCCGGGACGAGTATCTCTCTGCTTCTCCCTGTTGCCGTAAGGCCTTTTTCCTGCTCCACAACATAGACATCATTTGCACCAGCCTTGATGATCTCCCGCACCGTGCCCAACTTTTCACCGGTCACACTAAGAGCGGTAAGGCCAATAATTTCATCGAAATAGTAACTTCCTTCCGGCAGCGCAAGTCTCTCGCGAGCGGGGATTTTAATCAGAGAACCGGTCAGCATTGCTGCTTCTTCCCTGGAATTAGTATCTTCCAGTTTTATGACCCAGATGTTTTTATGCACCCTCGCCTCTGTCACCCGGTGATGCTCATGTATTCCCTTTCGCTCTACCATTACTTCACGCAACAGCGTGCAGCGTTCAAGGAAATCTGAGTAAGGATAAACCTTCAGAGCCCCTTTAACGCCAAAAGGCGCTAAGATTTTACCAATGGTTGTCAAAGGCCCAGCAAAGAAAGAAGACATCATACTCCCCTTATTCAATAATCTCAACCATGACCCGCTTATTTTCTTTAACAGCCGCAGCATTGACAACGGTGCGGATGGCTTTGGCAATACGACCCTGCTTACCGATAACCTTCCCCATATCCTCAGGGGCCACGCGCAGCTCCAGGACGATCGAGCGTTCTCCTTCCACCTGCTGTACATTCACCTGGTCAGGATAGTCAACCAGTGCTTTGGCAATATACTCTACTATTTCTTTCATCTGCCGCCTGCTCCCTCTTTCGTCTTCATTATACTTCGAGTCCTGCCTTAGCAAACAGCTCTTTTACGGTATCTGTGGGCAGCGCGCCACGGGAGAGCCAAACGCCGGCTTTTTCCAGATCAATTTTAATTGTTGTCGGCTGGGTGGTCGGGTTATAATAACCAATTTCTTCAATAAACCTCCCATCACGGGGAGACCGGGAGTCGGCAACAACAACGCGGTAAAAAGGTTTCTTTTTGGCTCCCATTCTTTTTAGGCGGATACGTACGGGCAATATTCACACCTCCTGCTGTCTGTTTTGTTTGTAAATTATTTAAAAGGGAAGAATCCCTTGCCTTTCTTTGGCCGCCCCTTAAAGGAGCTGAATTGTTTAAGCATTTTTTTCATCTCCCCAAATTGCTTTAAAAGGCGGTTCACATCCTGTACTGTCGTGCCGCTGCCACCGGCGATACGGCGACGGCGGCTGCTGTTGACAATTTCGGGCTGCAGCCGCTCCTGCCTGGTCATGGATTTCACAATGGCCTCTGCCTTTACCAGCTCCTTTTCATCAATGGCTATGTTTTTCATTCCCTTGAATGCCTTGTTCATGCCGGGAATCATCCCCATCAACTCATCAAGGGGGCCCATCTGCCTGACCTGCTGCAGCTGCTCCAAAAAATCTTCCAGGTTGAGGGACTGGGACTGAATCTTTTGTTCCAGGATGCGGCTTTTTTCCGCATCCACCACCTGCTGCGCTTTTTCAATCAGCGAAAGGACGTCGCCCATACCGAGAATACGGGAGGCCATACGGTCCGGATGGAAAGGCTCAAAGGCGTTAATTTTTTCTCCGGTGCCGCTGAATTTAATGGGACAACCCGTCACCGCCCTTACTGACAGGGCAGCGCCGCCCCTGGTATCACCGTCCAGTTTGGTGAGGATAACGCCGGTCAATCCCAGCTGGCGGTGAAAAGCTCCGGCCACATTTACCGCGTCCTGTCCCGTCATGGCATCAACAACGAGGAGAATCTCTAAAGGATTAAGCCCTTCTTTCAGACGGACCAGTTCAGACATTAGCTCCGCGTCGATGTGCAACCTGCCGGCAGTATCGATGACCAGATAATCGTTAAGCTCATGGGATGCTTTTTTCATTGCCTGCCTGGCGATCTGTAGCGGATCTGTTCTCCCCATGCTAAAAACGGAAATACCTGTTTCCCGGCCAAGAATCTCAAGCTGTTGAATAGCCGCCGGCCGGTAGATATCCGCTGCCACCAACATGGGGTTATAGCCGCTGTGGCGCAGCAATAAAGCAAGTTTGGCGGCAGTGGTGGTCTTACCAGAGCCCTGCAACCCCACGAGCATAACAGCTTGAGGAGGCAGGGACGGTGGCGCGATTTTACTCTGACTTTCCCCCATTAACCTGACCAGCTCTTCATGAACGATCTTAATTACCTGCTGACCGGGGGTGAGGCTTTTGGTTACCTCCGCCCCGATTGCCCTTTCTTTTACAGAAGCCGTAAAATCCTTAGCCACCCGGTAATTTACGTCAGCTTCCAGCAGAGCCATGCGCACTTCCCGCATGGCAGCATCCACATCTTTTTCGTTGAGCTTTCCCTTGCGTTTTAAATTTTGAAATGTACTTTGCAGTTTTTCTGCCAGAGCGCCAAATAACAAAATAAATCGCCCCCGTGGGCTGGAACTTTTAATAATAAGAGTACACTATTCCAGCCTCAAAGTAAATACATTGTGCGCCATAAGTATTCGCGGAAGATTCAGCCAAGCAGCGCCTCCACAAACAGGTGTGCATCGAACCTTTGCAGATCTTCTTTTTTCTCTCCCATACCCACAAGTTTTACCGGAATCCCCGTAATATCTTTCACAGCGATGACAATGCCGCCTCGTGCCGTGCCGTCAATTTTCGTAAGTGCAATCCCCGTAAGGGGAACAGCCTGTTGGAAAAATTTCGCCTGTGCAATGCCGTTTTGTCCGGTGGTAGCATCAATAACCAGCAATGTTTCATGGGGTGCTCCTGGATATGCCCTGCTGATTACACGGTGAATTTTTTTAATTTCCTCAAGC
The DNA here is from genome assembly GCA_003456095.1 of Bacillota bacterium. GTDB lineage: Bacteria > Bacillota > Dethiobacteria > DTU022 > UBA8154 > UBA8154. The sequence continues at coordinate 637 of DMPF01000173.1, read as the reverse complement.
AGGTTGCTCTTGGTATGCAGACGTCCGGCCGTATCGCAGAGCAGAAGATCCGTTTTTCGTGCCACAGCGGCATTGACCGCATCATAAATCACCGCTGAAGGATCACCGCCGGAATGGTGTTTGATAACCCCCACGCCCACCCGATTGGACCATTCCTCAAGCTGTTCAATGGCAGCCGCGCGGAAGGTGTCGCCTGCAGCGATAAGGATATTTTTCCCCTCATTGCCATATTGATATGCCAGTTTCGCAATGGTCGTGGTTTTACCGACACCGTTAACACCAAGCACAAGGAAAACAGTGGGAGGCGCTGGAGCAAAGGTCAGACCTTTTTCTTTTTGCCCGTCCATTAAGGAAATGAGCAATTCCTTTAGTATTTCCCTGGCCCTGACAGCTTCTTTCACTTTTTCTTCCCGTAAACGCTGCTGTAAAAGGTTAATTACTTTCCCCGTGGTTTCCACGCCAAGGTCGGCGGAGATTAAAATTTCTTCGAGTTCTTCAAAGAAATCCCCGTCAATTTCGTGTTTGCGGAAAAGCTGGTCGAAGCGCCCTTGTATCGCTTCCCTGGTGCGGCGCAGGCCCTCCTTAAAAATCTTCAACATTATTTCATCACCCGCATTAAAATTTCGGGACACAAAGA
>DMPF01000148.1:3862-4240 GCA_003456095.1 Bacillota bacterium | reverse complement strand
AACCCCTGTTGCTTCAATTCCGTCACGACCCGCTGGAAACCTTCTTCGTAACTTTTCCAGACAACCGGCTCGGCCATATGAGGAACGCCCAGCGCCCTGGCCTGTTTTTGCAATAGCGGCAGTGGCAGGCCGTGGGACATACTGCAAGCCTCGTCCTGTTGAATAAAAGTAAGCAAGCTGCCGATCTCCAGCCCCTCTTCCGCGGCTTTAAGCAGAGACAGGTAGCTGTCTTTGCCACCGCTCCAGGAGACAAACACTTTATTTTTTAACATTCTATCTTCTATTTCTATCATTTTTTGCACTCCCATCTGCAGATAAAATGTAAGTTACTACTCAGGCTTACATTTTCATCGGGGTGCAGGGCGCCTTTTCTGGGCT
>DMPF01000148.1:0-3470 GCA_003456095.1 Bacillota bacterium | reverse complement strand
TTTTGCAGCCTGAACAGTTACAAATGTAATATGCCGGCGCGCTCAGGGCAGGCCAGGCTTTTTTTGTTCCCGCAGAAAAGACAACAGATCCGGCATCTCTCTGAAAGTCTGAGCCCCTTCGCGTATAAGCCTATCGCAAAGAAGACTGGCTTTACCCTCACAGTAATCCCTTTCCGCAACAGGCGTCTGCTCCAGAAAAAGGATAAGCTGTTTTACCGTAACGGCTTCTTCCACCGCCTCCAGGTTACGCAGGTTCCCCGTGCCAAATGGGATGGAAGGGATCAGGACAAAGCGGGCCTTTTTAATCATGGCAAGGTGTTGCCGGTGAAAAGAATCGTAAACCGGCGAAAAGGGCGGCAGCGTGACCACTTCCAGGCCGTGATAGGCAGCAAAACGGTGCCCGCTATCCTCTCGGGTGAGGGGGCCGACGGAAGGGCGCAGACCAGCGTCCAGAAGGGCGCTAAGGAGTGGCACAGCTTCTTCTCCTCCTCCCACAAGATGGATCCCTGAACTCTCCTGCTTCTCTGCCGCGCTGCCGTTTTTTCCGATCACGGTGATCAGCAGCTTGCCGTGAAGGGGGTTTCGCTGCACTACGGTTTCGGCCCCGTAAGCGGCACGGATATTATCCGCAGTCAGCACCTCTTCCGGCCGACCCAGTGAAAAAATTTTTTTTCCGCTGAGCAGGATAAAGCAGTCAAAATATTGGGCAGCCAGGTTAAGATCATGAATAGCGGCGATAATGGTAACGCCACTGCTGCGGTTAAGCCTGCGTACCAGCTCGAAAAATTCCACCTGATAGTTTATATCAAGGTTTGCGGTAGGCTCATCCAGAAGCAATATCTCCGGTTCCTGGGCCAGGGCGCGGGCAATAATCACACGCTGTCTTTCCCCGCCGCTTAAGTTGATCGCAGAACGGGAAGCAAGATGGGCAATACCAGTCAGCCGCATGGCGGTGGCAATGACCTCACGGTCTTTGTCTCCTTCTTTCTGGAAGCGTTTCAGGTGGGGATAACGCCCCATCGCCACAATATCTTCCACGGAAAAATCAAAATCAATGGCCGTGTCCTGTGGTACAACGGCAATGGTGCGGGAGAGCGCCGGCAGGGGGATTTTTTGCAGATCCTGCCCCCCCAGGTATAGTACGCCGCGGCTCGGCTTAAGCAGGCGGCTGATTGTGCGCAACAGGCTCGATTTGCCGGCGCCGTTGGGACCGATCAGGACAACAGATGAACCCTTTTCAATGGAAAAGGTAATTTCATCCAGCGCTGCGTGGGCACCATAATTTACAGTTAGGTCATGAACCTGCAAATTTACGCTTGCCAATCTAGAAACCCCTCCCGACATAAATTCGCTGCCCTTAAAAATAACGTATTTTTTTACGTTTACGCAGCAGGTAGAGGAAAAACGGCGCCCCCAGCAAGGCCGTGATTATACCTACCGGCAGCTCCGCCGGCGCGATGATGATCCGGGCCAGAGTGTCGGCAGCAACAAGCATTATGGCCCCACACAGAGCAGCGGCAGGTAAAAGGAAGCGGTGATCCGGCCCGGCCAGCAAACGGATGATATGGGGAACAACAAGTCCGATAAAGCCAATAACACCGCTGGTGGAAACTGCTGCCGCGACCAGGAGAGAGGCGGCAATAAGAAACAATTTCTTTAGCTTTTCCGGGTCAATCCCCAAGGTGTGAGCCGTATCTTCGCCAAGAAGCATGGCATTCAGTTCCCGGGAGAAGAAATATATACAGCCGAAACCGAGCAGCACGTAAGGGAGCATCACCTTGAGATAACTCCAGCGTGCCCCTTCCAGTCCCCCCATTATCCAGAAAACCACCTGGTGCAGCCGTTCCCCGGAAAAGAAAATAAGCAGGGAAACAAAAGCTGATAGAAAAGCACCGACGGCGATACCGGCCAGCAGCATGGTCATTACCGGGATGGCATTTCCCTGCCGGGACAGCTGATAAACCAGCACAATGGTGAACAATCCCCCGGCAAAGGCCAGGACGGGAACCGCGCCAAAACCGGCAATCCCCAAAGCCAGGCCGGAAACAATGGCAACGGCGGCACCAAGGGCCGCCCCGGAAGAAACACCGAGAATATAAGGATCAACCAGGGGATTACGGAAGAGCCCCTGCAAAGTGGCGCCGGCCACGGCAAGCGAAGCGCCCACCAGTGCCGCCAGCAGCACCCGCGGCAGGCGGATGTTGAGGATAATCTCCCGGCCTGTGGCAGAGACAGCTTCCCCTGCGGGGGCGGCACCGGTAACCCTCTCCAGGAAGATCTGGAATATCTCCCTCCTGTCCAGGGGAACCGCACCCAGCCCCAAGGAATATACAAGCGAAAACAGCAGCAGTGCCAGCAGCGCCAGCAGGAAAAGTTTTCGCAGCCCGCTGCCTGCCATGAGCATGCCCCGGCCACTGCCCGCGATTACTTCTTCGCGCTGTAGTATTTTTACAATCTTCATCCCCTTTAGTTTAGTTCCGGATAGATCATCGCGGCCAGTTGCTCCACCGCTTCCACGATGCGCGGCCCGGGACGGGAGATAATATTCGGATCTATCCCCACAACCCGTTCGTTTTGCACGGCATCAACGGACTGCCAGCCGGGGCGGTTGATAATTTCATTGGCCATGAACGCTTCGTCCCCATGATAGTTTGGGAAAATAATAACCTGCGGGTTGCGGTCAATTACGGTTTCCGCGCTTATCTTCGGATATGGCGTCTCTACATCGGAAAAAATATTGTAGCCGCCTGCAGTTTCAATAAGCTCATGGATAACCGTGTCTGACCCCACGCTCATCAGCGGGTCGGCATAAACTTCGTAATAGACCCTTTTTTTGGCCGGAAGGGATGCTGCTTTCTCTGTAATTTTCTGTATGCGCTCTTGCATCTGCGCCACGTGTATACGGGCATTTTCCTGCACCTGTGCCGCTTCTCCCAACAGCTCCAAAGAAGCATAAATCTCCGCCACGCTGGAGGGACTGAGCACCAGTACGGGGATTCCCAGTTCGTCAAGACGGGTCAGCTTCTCTTCCTGAAGGTGGACGGCAACCACCAGATCAGGCTCCGCGGCAACCACCAGCTCAAGGTTCGGTTCCGCGAACGTTCCCACCTTGGGCTTAACCAAAGCAGCAGCCGGATAGTCGCAGTGCTCGCTGACGCCCACGATGCGGCCATCCAGGCCCAGGGCAAAAAGCATCTCCGTATTGCTGGGCGCCAAAGATACGATCCTTTCCGGCAGGCGGTCAAGACGGATCTCCCGGTCCAGATCGTCAATCAGCGTCACCGAAAACGGTTGCACTTTCTCCCCGGCCATCCGGGCGTCGTTTTCCGTCGCACAAGCGGCGGTGACCAGCAGTACCCCGAGCAGCAGAAAAAAAGCAACTGCTTTAGTAACTTTGCTTACATTCTTAGACATGATTAAACAATGCCTCCTCTTAAAATAAGACTACCCCACCATGCATGCAGGCGGGG
>DMPF01000162.1:3000-3242 GCA_003456095.1 Bacillota bacterium | reverse complement strand
ACGGATGCCGTGATGCTTTCCGGGGAAACAGCAGCCGGCTCTTTTCCGGTAGAAGCGGTTAAAACAATGGCCCGCATCGCCCGTCGCACGGAAGAGGCCCTGGCCTACAAAAGGATACTGGAACATTTTGAGCCGAATATTGCGAAAACAATTACCGATACAATAAGTTATGCCACCTGCCGCGCTTCACAGGAACTGGGGGCTGCGGCAATTATATCTTCCACTCAGTCAGGATTTACGGC
>DMPF01000162.1:2349-2681 GCA_003456095.1 Bacillota bacterium | reverse complement strand
CACTCAGTCAGGATTTACGGCGCGTATGGTCTCCAAATATAAACCCCGTGCTCCTATCATCGCAGTTACTCCCAATGCGAAGATTGCGGCGGAACTTACGCTGACCTGGGGTGTTTTTCCACTTATTTCGCAGCCGAATACTACTACTGATGAGATTTATAACACTGCGGTAAAAGCTGCCCTGGAAGCTGGGTTGATTGGCAGCGGTGACCTTGTGATCTTTACCGCTGGCGTTCCTGTGGGGGTGACGGGGACGACCAATTACCTGCGTATTGAAACGGTGGGAGAGGTAATCCTGCGAGGTTAGGGTGTGAGACGCAACTTTGCCAGCG
>DMPF01000162.1:0-2052 GCA_003456095.1 Bacillota bacterium | reverse complement strand
CTAATCCTGCGAGGTCAGGGTGTGGGACGCAACTTTGCCAGCGGAACCGTATGTATCGCTTTAACCGGGGGAGAGGCGCAGAGCCTTCGCTCCGGGCAGATCCTGGTGGCAAGGGAAACGGATGATAGTTATATGCCGGTGCTTGGAACTGCTGCCGCTGTGATTACCGAAAACAGCGGCCTTACTTCTCACGCTGCCATTGTCGGTATTGAATTGGGCATCCCTGTGGTGGTCGGAGCAGAAGGTGCCACCGGCAGGATGGCTTCCGGGCAGACAGTCACCGTTGATGCTTTAAGGGGTTTGATCTACAGCGGCCGGGTTGCCGTCTATTGAAAAATTAAAATAAAGCAGCCGCATCTTTGAGCGGTGTTCTTACCTGGATAGGGGGTAAGTTGTTTTTGAAACATATGGAGAGCTTTTTGCGCGTACGTTACAAAGATACGGACCAGATGGGAATTGTATACTATGCCAATTATTTTGTCTGGTTTGAAGTGGGCAGATCGGATTTTTTACGTTCCCTGGGTATGAGTTACAAAAGCCTGGAACAAAGCGAAATATTTTTACCTGTAATCGAAGCATACTGCGAGTATAAGTATCCGGCTCGCTATGATGACGAGCTGCGTGTCGTAACCACCCTAAAGATGCTCCAGGAGGTCAAACTCGGGTTTCAGTACGAAATTTTCCGGCTGGATGAAGGAATTCTGTTGGTTAAAGGTGAGACCGTCCATGCTTTTGTGAATAAAAAGGGCAAGCCTCTTGTCCTGCGCAAGCAAAATCCATTTCTTTGGCGGCTACTGAAAGAGAATTCACTGGATATGGCAGATTAAAGGCGGATTAAAGATTAAAAAGGAGGAGGCCGTAATGAATAAAATATCGACCGGAATTGTTTATCACGATGATTTCCTGCTGCATACGAACTATTACCATCCTGAATGTAAGGAGCGGCTGGAAGCGATTATGGAGCGGCTAACAGAAAAAGAAGTGCTTAACTGCCTTACGCAAATTGTTCCGCGCCATGGGGCTCCACTGGAAACAATTGCTTTGGTCCACGGCGACCACTATATAAAAAGCGTGGAAAAAGCATGTAAAGATAATCGGCAACAGCTGGATATGGACACTTATCTGACCGCCAGGACTTACGAGGTAGCCAGGCTTGCGGTGCAGGGAGGACTGGATGCTGTGGCAGCGATGATGAACGGCAAACTAAAAAAAGTTTTCGCCCTACTGCGTCCACCGGGCCACCATGCCGAGGCAAACCGGGGGATGGGCTTTTGCATCTTCAATAATATTGCCATTGCCGCCCGTGTGCTGCAGCAGGAGTATGGTCTGGAGCGGATTATGATTGTGGATTGGGATGTGCATCATGGGAATGGTACCCAGCATATTTTTGAAGAGGAAGATGGGGTGCTTTTCTTCTCCGTGCATCAGAGTCCAGCTTATCCCGGCACCGGTGGGTTGGGAGAGGTGGGCCGAAAGAAAGGGACTGGTTATACGCTGAACGCTCCCCTGCCGCCCGGCTGCGGTGATGGCGATTACCTTATGCTTTTTCAGGAAATCGTCCTTCCCGTGATGCATGCATTCGCGCCGCAGACACTTCTGGTCTCCGCCGGCCAGGATGCCTACCGGGGAGATCCCCTCGCTTCCATGAATCTGAGTAAGGAATGTTATGCCCGTATCGCCGCATTGCTCTGTCAGGGTGCGGAAGCATCTGCCGGCGGTAAAATGATCCTTTTCTTGGAAGGCGGTTATAACATAGATGCGCAGGCTGATATTGTTTATAATGTACTAAACACCATTGGCGAATGGGGCTTACCTTTAGTTGAGGACGGCCAGACGGATAACAGGCCTGTTGCCGAAGGGACCATAAACAACATTAAAAACCGATACAAGCAATACTGGAATATCCCCTGACCGTTCAGGTCAGTTTATGCATTACTATTCCCGAAGCAAACTTGGGGTAAAAGAATGTGGACTTCTGGGGCAGACGCAATCCCTTTTCCGAAAGATTTATGATCTCGTCCAATGAAGGCTTGCTCATAAAAAAGGCATAAA
>DMPF01000059.1 GCA_003456095.1 Bacillota bacterium | reverse complement strand
GAAACCATCTTCCTCTTTATCCTGCGTCTGCTTTACGATGAAAAACGGCGGGATCTGCGGCTGACCCAGCAGGTGATAGTGACTGGACAGGAGATCATGGAAAAATATTTGGCGCTGCAGATCAAAAACAGGCTTCCCGCCCGGGAGGTCATGCAGCGTATTTTAAAGATGTTTAACGGCTTTTCGTTATTGGACTTGAAACGGGGACAATGGCGGGAACCAGAAGCGGTTTTTGTGCTCTACCCCTCCCTTTTGCTTGTTTTAAACACGGGAGATCTGGAGAGCCTGGCCGAATGGCTGAAAGAAAGGGCCGAGGCAGAGGCAGCGGGAGGACGGCCGGAAGGCCTGTTGGATAGGGAAGATCTAGAAATGGACAGCGATGAAGATCTTGCGGATGCCCTGCAGTTTGCCATTGTGGCCAACCTTAAAAAGTCCGCTTCAACTCCTCAGCCATGGAAGATCGGACCACGCGCGACCTGAAAAGCTATTTGCGGGGCAAGACCGGAACGGAAGGCCGCACCAATTTCCTGCGCAATGAAGACTTTTCCAGCTATATTGCCCTGGAGATAACGCACACGGGCAGTAGAAAACCTTACCTGATCGGGGTGGTCTTTGATTATTATCATGTCACCGGCGAGGAAGAACATGTTTTCTTTAAAGTGGATGAAGAGCCGCTAGATGATGACCTTTTCTTCCATGAACCGCAAACACCGCGCAACCGGCGCCAATTTTTCGACTACCTGAAGGCGCGGGGCATTAAACATCGCCAGTATCGTAATGATCTCAGCGGTTATATTTATGACCTGCGCCAGCTTTTTGGCGGTGCCAAGGAATCATTTTTCTCCCTCTTCACGAAAGGGATCTCTTTCTCGCCGATCACAGACCTGCGCCGTTTTGTCTACGATTACATCCTTGAAGAACGGTCGATCGCCGTGGAGACCATGCGGGAGTATTTTGAGAAGTTCCGCCAGGTCGAACTGATGATTGAAGCCGCAAAGAAAGAAATTGCCGCCCTGGAAAAGATCGGGGATCAATACGGGGAGATTGAGAAGCTGCGGCGCAGCCTTGCTGTTAATGATTACATGATTGTGCGGACACACTGGGAAGATAAGGCTGCCGAACTCAAAGAATGCGCGCTTGCGCGGCAGGAGATAGAAACAAAACTGGAAACGCAGGCGTGCTGGGTAAATGAAGCCGAAGCAGCAAAGCTCCGCCTTGATGCTTCGGCTGGTCCCCCCGGGTTATTTCCTTGAAGCCCTTTCCCTTTACGAGCGGCACAAGTTTACACTGGGGATCGAGCGGGTGGGGCTGGTAAATACGGAGCGCCTGCTGGCGGAAGTAAGTCCCCCCATGCCAAACAGTTTGGCTGAGGAGATCGTTTCGGACATTGACTATGCCTCTGCCTATGCCCGGTGGCTGCTCGGTAACGTGATCAAATGCGGCACGGAACAGGAACTGCCCCGACACCGCCGGGCCATTACAGACAGCTGTATGCTTTATCAAAACCACACGGCACGGCAGCAAGAACTCCTCGCCCTGGACCTCCGGGAGTTAAACCTGCTAAAGGATCAAAAAACCGCCCGGGAACAGGCAAAAAAAGCACTGGATTTGACGCTGCGCCGCTTAGAAAGGGAACAAGGGGCACTGCGGCGGGATTTGGAAGAGATGCTGGGGAAAATTGACACCTTGCAGGAAAAAGCCGCTGTTCTTGCAGAGGAATGTCAGCATTATACCGGCGCGCTGGAAGTAAAGCTGCGGGAACAGTGCGCCCATAAGTGGGAGCGGGAGTCAGCAAAAAGCAGTCCCGGGAGGCGCGGCAACAGGCCGAGCAGAGCTTTCAGGAGCATTTTGTCGCCAGGCTGGGAGAATATATCCAGGGGGGCCAGGAGGAGATCAAGGAGTTGAACCGTGCGCTGAAAAATATGCGTTTCGGCTCCGATTCTTATCATTTCACTCTGACAGCCAAGCAAGATATGCGCCGTTATTATGAGATGATTATGGATACGGGCGTTTACCAGGGATCCATTTTCCGTGAGGCCTTTCTGGAAAAACACGGTGAGGCGATCCAGGCATTGTTTGCCGAAATCACGCGCAGCGAAAACGAATTCCAGGAGACTATGCAGACTTTTATGGATTACCGCTCCTTCGTGGATTTCGACATTATCATTACGGATAATCTGGGAAACAAAAGTCATTTTTCCAAGGTAGCCTGGGACAAGTCCGGCGGTGAAACCCAAGTACCCTTTTATGTGGCCATTCTCGCCTCTTTTTATCAGGCATACCAGCTTTACCGCAAGCAGGACACCCTGCGCCTGGTAGTCTTTGATGAGGCCTTCAACCGCATGGATGCGGACCGCATTAAAGAGGCCATTATCTTTATGAAAAATCTTGGTTTTCAGGCGATCATCGTGGCTCCCACCGGGCGCATCCAGCTTATCATTCCCCACGTTAATACCAACCTGATCGTCATGAAAGACGGGTTTCACAGTTTTATTGAACGGGTAAGCCGTAAGGATCTGATGGAATGGAGATAAAAGAATAATTCAGTATCCCGCAAAACGGGCATTGTGCTTCCACAGAATTACATTCCCAAAAGTACTGTATTTCTTTTTTGTCCTGCTCAATGTTCTGCAGCATCAGACAGCTTGGCACTATCCCATCGAAATCAAAAAACCTTCTCGCTTCCATTTCAACCAGATAAAACAATTAAGATTCCTCTTTGCTGAAACCAGCCTTTATTAATTGATTTATGAGGACACCTTTCCAACTCAATTTGCCTGACATAATCATCTCTCCTGCTCATAACACTTTATCATACCATAACATAGAGCAGGGTCAATGTTCAGCTTTTTCTTTTTTCCCTCGCTTGTGAGCGACTGCCCCTCCTTACCAGCCAAGTTGCAGCTGCTCCGGCATCCGTCATTCAATTGTCGTGTGCGATAGTTGCTATCACTTTAGTGTATTCTGCGTGGATTATTGTTCTTTGTTTATGTTGCCAAGTCGAAGGTCGCGCAAAAGCTTATCC
>DMPF01000039.1 GCA_003456095.1 Bacillota bacterium | reverse complement strand
GGCTGGCATCCATTTTCAAGATCTCTGCCGCTTGCCTGTTAAATGCGGTAATCCTGTCATCCATATCGATGGCGATAACGCCGCTGTTCATATTTAACAGGATGTTTTCAATATAAAGCTTCTGATAACGGAGCTGGTGGTGCAGTTCGATGTCCAGCAGGGCGGTGGCTACGTTTCCGGCGAGTATATAAAAAATTTCCAATTCATCATCGCCGTAAGGATAGCCTGTAATTTTTGCTCCAAGGTTCAGGGCACCTACCAGGCCACCCCGGGCCATCAGGGGGATGGAAACAAGGGAATGGATCATGCGCATCTCCTGTATGGACTCATCCATAAATAATTCCGCGGAAGCGGGATGATCGTCGGCATATAAGATACGCCCTTCCCGCGACAGCCGGGCGATTAAGCCGCTGCCGGTATGAAAGCGCAGCTTTGCGGCAAGCTCAGGGTTAAGCCCCTGCTGCGCGGCAACGCGATAAACCCCTTCCTTGCCGCAGGGGAGCAAAAGGGAAATCTTGCTTACGGGCGCCAGTTCTTCCACGGTGCTGACAAATAGATCAATGAGACGCCGGCGGTTAAAGTCCGTGCCGAGTGCCCGCGAAAACTTGCTGAGGGTATGTTCTTTATGGCTGTAAGCGCTGCCGGTGCCTTGTGCCGGACTTTTCATTTTTGTATGGAGACTGGGCCCTGCCTGCTTTTGCATAAGGAATATGGTCCTCTCCCAGGAGCGGTTAAGTATATTTTGCACCAGTGTGGGGCTGAAGGGATGGGCGATGGTGTCATAAAAAAGGGATGATACGTTATTTGAAACTCCATTCTTGTCATTTTCGGCGATGCTGACGTAAGTAAGGTCGGGCCTGAAGGGGTAAGCTCCTTCCAACCACGGCAGCGCCCCAACGGCACTTGTGTCGACAAGGACAATGCCGGCGGCAATGTTTTTAATCAGTTGAATTCCCTTGTCATCCGCGCTGCTTTCGAGCAACACAAAATCTTGGGGGATGTATGCCTTTATGCCCTGCCCGATGCAGTTTGTCTGCGAGATCAAAAGTATTAACTTCAAGGCAACCATCCTTTCATTCGGACAAAACGGGGATATATACTTCAAACAGGGTACCTTCGCTATTGCTGCTGAATTCTATTGCGCCACCGTGGGCTGCCAGAATTTTATGACTGAGGCTGAGGCCCATACCCATACCATCGGCTTTTGTGGTAAAAAATGGATCGAAAATTCTCTGTTTTATTTCTCCGGGAATACCTGTCCCCGTATCCTTAATAACAACTTTTACGTCCTTTGCGGTGGCCGATCTGTTCCCGCCGTATTTTCCCCGCCGCCCGGGCATGAGCCCTATCTTTAATTCCCCGCCGCCCGGCATAGCCTGTATGCCGTTTAAGCAGATATTAAAAAGAGCCTGCTTCATATGATTGCGATCAACATTTACGGTAGGAGTCCCGGAATCATATGTCTTGGTCAGTTGAATGCGGCACGTCTCCAGATAGGGAGACAACAATAGCAGCACTTCGTCCAGAACATTCTCCAACTTTGTCTTCTGGAAAAAAAGCACCGGATCTGCGGTTAAGTCGAGGAGTTGTAAGATAAGCGTATTGATACGATCAATTTCCTGGGTTACAATACGGGAAAAAGTATAGCGAAACTCGGCGTCATTGTATTTCTCCGGCAGCAGCTCGGCAAAAGTTTTAATTGAAACCAGAGGGTTTTTGATTTCGTGTGCCATGCCTGCGGCCACCTCCCCCATGGAAGCAAGCCGCAGTGCCTGGGCCTTTTCCTTTTGCAACTCTTTAATCCGTGTAATATCGTTAAGGAGCATAATTGCCCCCTTTTCCCCAGATCGATCATCTCCGACCAGTGTAATATTGCAGGACAGGTGCAGCTCCTTGCCGTCAAGTCGGAAAATCTGTTCCGCTTCTTTAATGTCCTGCTTTTCCGCAAGGGCCTGCCGGAAAAGGTCGCCCAGGCCATCATCTAAAATGTTCCCCGCTTTCCTTCCCAGCATGCTTTCCCTTTTGCAGCCGGTAAAGCGCTCTGCAGCGCTGTTAAAGAGCGTTATCACGCCTTCGTTGTTGACAGCGATTAAAGCACTGCCCATGTTGGTCAGGACGTTTTCCAGGTGCTGCTTAACTGCCAGCACCTCTTGATAAAGCTGGGCATTACGCCATGCTGCGGTTATCTGAGTGGTGAGGAGGTGCAGGAGATTTTCATCCTCTTTGGCGTATGGTTCGCCCGAAAGTTTTGGGCCAAGGAGGAAAATACCTTCCAGTTGACGATCCAGAACAACGGGCATAATCGCATCACCATGTAAGTTTTGGATGGTCCGGCTAAGGGATTCCCTGTATCCCGGCGGGGAAACATTCAGCAGATCCGTTGCGAGGAGCAACTCACCGGTTTCTCTTAAATAATGAAGCAGGGGGTTTTCCTTGGGAATGATTGTCCCCTGGGGAAGCGCCATTTCTCCATCAGCATAAAAAGAAGCGGTAAGGAGAAAGCCCCCTTCCTTACTTTGACTGAAAAAAGAGCAATTTTCCAACTGCATACTTTCAAATAAGTTTCGGGAGATGTAATCAATGAGTTTCTCCAGGCTGAGCAGTGAAGCCATGGCTTTACTGCTCTTCAATAGGGAGACATGGTAGTCATAGACCCCCGGGAAAAAATATTTGTCAATAATTTTTTGCACTTTAGCCTGAAGCGGAGCAAAGAAAAGGGCAACAATAAGCACCGCTGCCAATACCATGGCAAAGCTGACGGGCACAAGCAGTCTCGCCCGCTCCAGTAAATAATAAACCAGCCCAAAAGCCAGGCTGAAGAGAAAAGCAGTGACGCCTATTGTCAGGCTATTGCGCACAAAAAAGCGGATATCCATCAGCCGGTACTTAACAATGGCATAGCTGATCGCGGCAATCATGATAATACTGAAAGCAGGACCGAAGGAGCGCAGGTCAACTGCTGTAATTCTCAATAGGGGCAGTAACATGTTGGATAAACTGCCTAGCGCCAGCGATAGGGCTGTTCCCCAAAAAAAGTAGCGCAGCTGTAAGCGTAAAATTCCTTTGGATGAACGCAGATTCTTGTATAGCTTCCTTAAGGCGGCAAGTAAACCGCCCAGAAAAAATAACATGTACAGGGGGAAGAGAGGCCCAGGGACTATATCTTTATTTTCCAAGGGGAAAGCCATATCCTTGATAATTAATGGGGTGAAGGATAAAAATGCCAGAACAAGGCTACTTAAAGCAACAACATAGACCCCTTTTTGCTGCCAGGGATTTATCCCGGTGAATGCAAATGACATAGCTAGAATATAAAAAGGAACGGTAATAGCGATTGCATGGGACGTACGCACCCAGAAGAGTAAAGAATAGTACTGTTCCTGGGTCACCACACTCAAAACCGCCAGGCTCCAGAAGGCTGCGCTGATACTAAATCCGAATAAAAGACGATTCATCGTGCCTCGGCGGTTTTTAATAATAACTAAAAACCCCAAGACCAAATGTGCTATCATTGTGAAAGATAATAGCCAGATATTTGAATCTTTAATCAAAAAGAACCCGCTCCCCCAAAAAAGAAAATTATATTAAAGTATTGCTTATCACCAGGGCCGTATTTCCACCGCCCAACCCCTGTAAGTTAATCAAAACCCTGCCAACCCTGGCAGCCCGTCCCTGGTTGGGGACATAATCGAGATCGCAATGGGGGTCGGGATGCTGGTAATTAATGGTCGGCGGGATAAACTGGTTTTGCATAGATAAGACCGCGGCGATTGTCTGCAACGGGCCGGAAGCGGCTAAGGGACTGCCGATCATGGATTTAATGGAGCTTACGGGAATGTTGTAGGCATATTTGCCCCATATTTCTTTGATGGTCCGGGTCTCTGCCCGGTCTATCACCGGATCCCCGGGAGAATGGGCATTAATATAGTCTATTTGCTCAGGTCTCAAGCCCGCAGCTTGCAGGGCCTGGATGATGCAGTCACCGGCGGCAGCGCGCAAACCGTTACGTGAAACGGTGTTGCTGATACCCCAGCCGCTGATTTGGGCATAAACAGGAGCACCCCGCCGCCGGGCAGCGGTTTCATCCTCAATGACAAGGACTCCGGCGCCCTCCGCCAGCACTCCCCCCTGCCGTCTGGTGTCAAAGGGACGGCTGGCCGATTGCGGCGTATCGTTGAAACCGGTGGGCAACAAGCCGGCGGCACAAAAGCATGCCAGAAAAAAGGGAGTAAGTGGGGCGTCGACCCCTCCGACCAAGGCAAGATCCACATTGCCGCTACTGATACAGTCGGCTGCCAGCATAAGGCTGAAAAGTCCGGAAGAACAGCCCGTGGAGATCGTTATCACGTTTCCCTTGCAGTTAATTTCCTTAGCTATTAGGCTTGCCGGCGCGTGAGTGTACGAAGTAATGACTGTATTAGCAGAAGTTTTATTATTAATTTGAAAACCGGTGTATTCCTTCTCCACAACTCCCATATCTGTACTACTGATCCCCATATAAACCCCCAGGGAGCAATCCGGCATCGCTTCAGGGTTAAGCCTGGCATCCCGGATGGCTTGCCTGGCTGCGTTTAAAGCATATACTGTGCTACAGGAAAGATCATCTCCTGCCTTTGCATCTCCGTTTTCCTGAAGCCATTCCAAAGGGATATCACCGGCAACGTGACATGGATAGGGGGCAGGGTCGAATTTGGTGATGCGCCGTATCCCCGACCTGCCCTCTGCCAGGGCCTGCCAAAAATTTTCCTTGCCCACACCATTCGGCGCCACAACCCCCATACCCGTAATGACCACGCTGCGCATCTTAGGCCTCCGCCCCTTCCGCTGTCTTGTTGCCAGTTTCATCCTGCTGTTTTGTACAAACGAGCAACCAGGCCTGTCCGCCATAAGTTTTTGCCAAGCAGTCAATCTTTAAACCGCACCGACATACCAGGGAGGAAAGTTCTTTTTCACTGAAAAAAGTAAATGCGCTTTGTTTCTGGATGATGCGGTTAATTGCCAGGAAGGGCAGCAGCGACGGGCTCAGCCGGAGGAGCTGCACGCTGAAGGTCAAAAACCAAAACAGGGGATACCGCTGCCGCATGGTCCGGAGGTGTTCCCGGAAGAGAGGACCCATGCGCGGCTGTTCCGGTGGAGTGACCAGAACGAGCCTACCCCTTGATTTTAATAGTCTCCCGCATTCCCTCATAAACTGAGCAGGGTTGTTCAAGGCATAAAGGGTGTTGACGCAGACAATCCCGTCAAATTCCCCGTCCGCAAAAGGCAAAGAGTGATCCAGATTGGCCTGTTGCAGTGTGACCTTGCCGTTTCTCCCAATGCTGCTTCTCCCCAGCTTAAACCTGGCCCGCTCCAGCATCGCTTTTTCAAAGTCAATGCCAACCAGGGAGAAGTTTGCCGTGGGCCCGGCCAAGGTCTTCAGAAGATTGCCCGTACCGCAGCCGGCATCAAGGATACGCCAGCCATCCCGTGCGTCCATGGATTCCTTCACCTGGCCCATCAGCTCTCGGTAAGGGTGAAAGCAAAGTAGAATATTATCATAGACGCGGGCATATACCTTCCACAGCCCTCTACTTGCTTCCATCTTAAAGGTGCCCTCCCGAAAATGGATGGGATTTGCAGGTTGGTGCCGATCCGATATTTAACATTCTACATTAAATATAGAAAGTCCTCCATAATTTGATAACTTATTCATAAAAATTAACAAATTTTATTTTATTTCTCACCTTAAAGAGTTAATCCGTAATTAACTCTTTTTTAACCCGCATCAATGCTTTTAAGCGATTTTTTTTTCGTCATGGATCTTGTAAAGTTATTATGAAAAAGTGATATTCATGTAAAAACACAACTTGAGGTGTTGAAAAAATGAGGTACGCAGAGACAGGCTATAATTTAGAGATTGATCTGTCCCGTGGAAACATTGAGAAAGTTGAAACCGACCCGCGGTTAGCCGAACTTCATCTGGGAGGCCTTGGTACTAATGCCAAGCTGTTATGGGACAGGGTCCCCCCGGAAGTTGAGCCCTTTTCGCCTGACAATCTGCTCATATTTGCCGCCGGTCTTTTATGTGGTACGCCTGCTCCCGGTGCCAACCGCACCATTGTTTCCACCATCTCCCCACAGACATTGTACATGGCGTTTTCCATGATGGGTGGATTTTTTGCGCCGGAGCTTAAATATGCCGGTTACGACAAAGTGATCATCCGCGGCAAATCCCCCAATCTGGTCTATTTATGGATTAATAATGACAAAGTGGAGATACGCGACGCCTCCCACCTGCGGGGCAAAGGTGCTGTGGAGACAGCGGAGCTGATCCGGCAGGAGCTGCAGGAACCGAACGCACAGGTGGCTGCTATCGGTCTGGCCGGTGAAAACAGGGTATTTATGGCTTCAATTGAGCATGCCAGGTCCAGCGCCAGCCGGCTCGGCATCGGGGCTGTTATGGGGGACAAGGGGCTGAAGGCTGTTGCCGTGCGCGGGACCAGGGATATTAATTTGGCCCGCCCCGCCGATCTTATTAATTTTTGTCATGATATTTTAAGATATATACCGGAACGGGACAGCAAGCCGGTTCCCGGGGTTATGCCCATTTTGGCCGGGCTGGGGTCACCAAAGGAGATGTTAATTCATGATGAGCAGTGGCATACCGAGAATTTCATGTGGGGAAATGCCCGCACCCGCCTAAAAGACTATTGGACCAAGGATGTGGAAGAAAAGTGGAAAGAAACGCAGGAAAGTGTACGCACCCGCTTAATCAGTTGTTATAACTGTCCGATGAAGTGCGGAGCCATCATCTCCGTCCCCGGGATTTCAACATATATGATGAAATGCTTCTCCAAGCTTACCTATACTATGGGCGCTTATTCAGATCTGGATTTTGGCTTTCGCATCGCCCAGCGTGCCACCGAGTATGGTGTGGATGGGTTCTCCACACCGCAGGTCATGGCTTTCGCCCTTGAGCTCTTGGAGGCGGGTATCCTTACAGATGCGGACTTTCCAGGGATGCCGGCCGACAACGAAGGGAGATTTTACTGGCTGCTTGATCATATTGTGCGGCGGGAAGGGATTGGCGATATTTTGGCTGATGGCGTCTACTGGGCAGCCCGAAAAATCGGCAAGGGAGCGGAGGCGTACGATCATAATACCATTAAGAAACATGAACAACTTCCGCTCAAGCTCTCTATGCTGAACCCCATTTATTTCCTGATGTGGGCTACCGGGGAGAAGGTAAACATTACTCAGATTGAAGGGAATTTTCCCCAGGCGCCTTTCCCCACCCGTGAGGAACGGGAAGAGTTTGTTAAAGACTGGATTCATGTTCCCCATGAACGGATGAAAGAATATTTTCTGAACTGGGAGCTGCGCGGAGAGAACGCGTTCCCATTCTATCCGCCTATTGATGCAACCTGCGAAATCGTTGACTGGCAGGAGACGATGCACTATATTGATGACGCTTTGGGCTTATGCGCCGGTTTGTCATCGTTCCCCCTAAAACCTCCTTATCATATACACAATCTGCCTACTTTGATCGGAGCAGCGGCCGGGATTGATCTTGATAAAGACGAATTGTGGAAAATAGCCAAAAGAAACCGGACCATGGTGAGGGCCGTTAATGTAAGACGGGGCCTGCGCAGAAAGGACGACTGTCCGCCGGAGGATCACTGGAAAAAGAGATTCCCAGAGCTTGAAGCCCAGCTCCTCGATGCGTATTACACACTTAAGGGCTTCAATAGAGACGGTGTTCCCACCAAAGAGTCATTGCATGATTTGAGCATGGATTATATTAGTGAGGAGTTTGAAAGGAGAGGTATATTAAATAATGGGCAAAGTGAAGAAGAAAGTTAAGCTGATAAAGATCGACCCTGATAAGTGTAATGGCTGCCGGGCATGTGAGCTTATCTGTTCCGCGTTTCACGCTACGCCGAAGTACAGCAGCAACAACCCGGCACGGGCACGCATCCGCATGATCTACGAACCACTGAAAGACATATATCTTCCCGTATATGCAGGTGAGTATACGGCAGCCACATGTATGGGCAGAAACAAATATATAATTGACGGCAAGGAATACGGCGAATGTGCTTTCTGTCGGGCTTCCTGCCCGGCAAGGGATGCTTTCAAAGAACCTGATTCCGGTCTGCCGCTCAAGTGCGACATGTGCGAGGACGATCCTGCTCAGGAAGTGCCCTTGTGTGTCAAATGGTGCATAACTGATGCCCTTACTTATGAAGAAGTGGAAGAGGAAGTGGAGGAGGATGTAGCATTGACAGAGATGGAGATCGGCCTCAAAGCGCTGGTGGATAAGTATGGCCTGGATAATATGGTGGACGGCATTGCCCGGTTGTCGCAGAAAGGGTAAAATTTTATCACGCGGGCGGTTGCAACACTTTTGAGGCGAAAGAAGGGATTAGATGTCATGGAGACTGAAGCTCCAATAAAAGAGGTAATAGAGGAGATAAAAGAATGCGGTGGAGACGCTGTCAAGTTCTGCTATCAATGCGGAAAATGCGATACGGTCTGTCCCTGGAATAAAGTTACCACTTTCAGTATGCGCAAGTTAATCCGTGAGGCTACATTCGGCATTCCGGAGATAGATCTGGAAGAAACCTGGCGATGCACCACCTGCGGGAAGTGCCCGCAGGAATGCCCACGGGATGTAAGGCAAATAGACGATGTGGTGGCCCTGCGCAGGCTTGGCACCATGTACGGCATCTCTCCGACTTTTCTCAAACCAGTCCGCTCCGCGGTGGCAAGCCTTACCGCAGAAGGCAACCCCCTGGTTGCGGAACGGGCAAAGCGGGCGGATTGGGCGGAGGGTCTCGGCGTAAAAACTTTTACCGAAAAAATGGATATTTTGTATTTTCCCTGCTGCTATGTCAGCTATGACCAAAGGCTGAAGGAGATTGCCCGCGCTACAGCCCGTATCCTGCAAAAGGCGGGGGTGGAGTTCGGAATCCTGGGGACCATGGAGAATTGTTGCGGCGAAAGTATCCGCAAAACAGGCAACGAAGAAACATTTAAAAAGTTGGCAAGGGAGAACAGCAAAACATTCATCGAAAACGGTGTAACGAAAATCCTTGTTTCTTCGCCCCATTGCTATCATACATTTAAGAATGAGTATGTCGAATTCAAGGTGAACTTTGAGGTAGTACATATTTCCCAGTATTTGCATAAGCTTCTAAACGAAGGAAAACTTCAGATCAGCAAAGAGTATGCAAAGAAAGTAATGTACCATGACCCGTGTTATTTGGGACGGCATAATGGTATTTTTGAGGAGCCGCGGGAGATCTTAAGGAAGGTACCCGCTTTGGAACTAAACGAGCTGGCCGAGTCGCGGCAAAACAGCCTCTGTTGCGGCATGGGAGGCGGCAGGATCTGGATCGATACGAAGATGGCGGAAAGGTTCTCCAACCTAAGGGTGGAGGAAGCGGTGGGATGCGGGGCCGAGGTGCTGGTTAGTGCCTGTCCGTATTGCGTGGATGCCCTTGAGGAGAGCAGATCAGGTCTTAATTATGAGGATGTCATTCTGGTAAAGGATATTGCGGAGATCCTTGAAGAAACGCTCTGATAAGGGGGAGCAGTAAAGATGCAGGAAGGGACTGGCGAAGCGGATAAGCAAGCTGTGCTGGCGGATCTGGGATGCGATCGCTTTGCCGACGGAGGATGGGCCAAAACCACGGTTCACCTGCCGATGGAGATGGGGCTTACCATCTATGTGAATCAGCAGGAACTGGTTACCGTTCTGTGTACTCCAAGCAAGCTGAATTACCTTGTTCTTGGTTTTCTGTACGCAGAGGGGATCATTGCCAAAATCAGCGATGTGGTAATGATGCGGGTATGCGAGGATGATGCGCTGGCCGATGTGAGGCTGAAAGAGAGCGCATACGCATTGCCGACAAAGCGCACGCTCGCCTCCGGATGCGGCGGCGGCTCGGTTTTCAAGATTGAGGGGCAAAGAGTCGAATCGGATCTCGTTGTCAAGCCGGAGGATGTGCTGTCGCTGATGCGGCAGATGCAAGAAGGGATGGAGCTGCACCGGCTTAGCGGCGGCATGCATAATTCAGCGCTCTCCGATACGGAGAACCTGTTGGTAATGGCTGAGGATATCGGCCGGCATAACACCCTGGACAAGATCCAGGGTGAATGCCTGATGCGGGGTATATCAACAAAGGATCGGCTGCTGCTCACAACGGGGCGTATCTCCTCGGAGATGCTGCTCAAGGCGGCAAGCATGCAGGTTCCCCTTGTTGTTTCGCGACACTCGCCGACAGGAGGCGCCCTTTCCCTTGCCCGTGAGTTGGGTATTGCGCTGGTTGGTCATGTGCGCGGCAGAAGCCTGATGGTTTATGCTCATCCGGAGCGACTTGGCCGCGCAACATCATAACAGCATAAGGGCAGATAAAGCCTGATGAGGTGATAGAAAATGGATAATGTTCTGTCGTTAAAAGAGAAAATTCAACAGATGTGTAAAGGCCTGGCGGATAGTAATTTTGGAGATGTGATGGTGGTGGGCGGAGGCATCAGCGGTATCCAGGCCGCTTTGGACCTTGCCACTGCCGGTTTCAAGGTTTACCTTGTGGATAGGGCGCCTGCCATCGGCGGCCATATGGCGCAGTTGGATAAGACCTTTCCCACCAATGACTGCTCTATGTGAATACTCTCACCCAAACTGGTCGAGGTCGACCGGCACAAGAATATTGAAGTCTTCTCCTATACCGAAGTTGACCGTGTGGAGGGGGAAGCGGGAAACTTCAAGGTAACGCTGATCAGAAAACCCAGATATGTCGATGAGAGCAAGTGCACCGGTTGTACTGTTTGTGTGGAGTACTGCCCGGTTAAATACCCGGATCAATTTAACCAGGAGATATCAAAAAATAAAGCCGTCCATATCTATTATGCGCAGGCGATTCCCCTGATCACCTATATTGATGAAAGCTGCCTTTTTCTCAAAGAGAAGAAGTGCCGTATTTGTGAAGCAGTGTGCAAGAATAACGCCATAGATTTTAATCAGAAGGCGGAGAGGCTGGAGGTAAAAGTGGGGGCAGTTGTGCTCGCCCCGGGCTTTGAGCCGTTTGATCCCGGAGTGCGAGAGGGATATCATTATGGGGAATTTGCCAATGTGGTAACCAGTATGGATTACGAGCGCCTGCTGTGCGCTACCGGACCGTACGAAGGCGAGGTGTTGCGCGCATCCGACCTGAAACATCCCCATAAGATAGCCTGGATCCAATGTGTCGGATCCAGGCAGGTCAACCCTCCGGGTGCCAACAGCTATTGTTCGGCCGTATGCTGCACCTATACGCAAAAGCAGGTAATCCTGACAAAAGACCATGATGCCGCCGCCGAATGTACCATATTTCATAACGATATCCGCTCCTATGGAAAAGATTTCGAGCGGTTTTACGCAAGGGCGGAGAATCTTCCCGGAGTTCGCTTTATCCGCAGTTACGTATCAATTGTCAAAGAGGACCCGGAAAACAAAAATGTAACCATACGCTATGCCAGCAACGAAGACGGGGTAATAGAAGAGGAATTCGATCTAGTCGTACTCTCTGTCGGCTTGGCCCCTCCTACCGGTTTAAAGGATCTGGCAGGGAAGTTCGGTATTGAGCTCAACGAGCATGGCTTCTGCAAAACCAATCTTACCAACCCGATGGAGACCACACGGCCGGGATTCTTCATCAGCGGCGCCTTCCAGGGCCCCCTGGATATCCCCGAAGCGGTTGTGACCGCCAGCGGGGCCGGCTCACAGTGTGGTGAGCTTCTGAACTATAGAAGAGGGGATCTTGCCCAAGAAAGGGTATATCCTCCTGAAAGGGATGTGGCGGACGAGGAACTGAGAATCGGGATCTTTGTCTGTCACTGTGGGGCAAATATCGGAAGAATTGTGAATGTCCCCGAAACGGTGGAATACTGCAAAACACTACCGAATGTTGTCTATGCGCAGGAACAGCTGTTTTCATGCGCCACCAATTGTGCCGGAGAAATTACAGATGTAATTAAGGAAAAAGGACTAAATCGCGTCGTTGTTGCCGCCTGCTCCCCCCGGACTCTGGAGCCGTTGTTCAGGGATACAGTGCGGGAGGCGGGGCTTAACCAGTATTATTATGAAATGGCCAATATCCGGGAGCACTGTTCCTGGGTCCATCCCAAAGCAAAGGAAGAAGCAACACGCAAAGCAAAAGATATAATCCGCATGTCTGTAGCCAGAGCCTGTCATCTGGAGCCGCTAATGGAGATCGATCTGCCGGTAACGAAGCAGGCAATGGTGGTTGGCGGGGGTATCGCCGGTATGACCTGTGCCCTCTCTATCGCCCGGCAGGGACATGAAGTCCACCTAGTGGAAAAAGAGACTGTGCTGGGAGGAATGGCGCGCCGCATCCATCACACCATGGAAGGCCTGGATGTCCAGGCGTATCTGGATGAACTTATAGCAAAGATATATCGGCATCCCCTGGTGCATGTATATACCGGCGCAACGATCGCGGATGCTTCGGGCTATGTGGGTAATTTCGTAACCAGTGTGCGCTTCCAGGGAAGGGTCGCCACCATCAAACACGGGGCAACCGTTATCGCGGTGGGTGCAGATCTATATACACCAGCCGAATATCTTTACGGAGAAGATGAGCGGGTCATGACCCACCTTGAGTTGGAAGATCGGATTGCCGCGGGAGATGAAAAGGTGACAGGCGCGGCGGCAATCGCGATGATTCAATGCGTAGGCTGCCGCAATGAAGACAGAAATTACTGCAGCCGCATCTGTTGCAGCGAATCTGTGAAGAATGCCCTCAAATTAAAAGAGATAAACCGGCAAATGGACGTTTATATTCTCTTCCGCGATATGCGGACATACGGTTATTATGAGGATTATTACAGGGATGCGGCAAGTAAGGATGTGCGCTTCATTCGTTATGAGCAGCATGCGCCGCCTGTGGTGGAAGCTGCCGAGGATGAAAACGGCAAGAGTGTGCTTAAGGTTACCCTGCCCGATTATGTGTTGGGCAAAAAGCTTGAACTGGATGCTGATATTGTTGCTCTCGCTGCCGCTGTTGTACCCTCTGGCGGAACGAAGGAGATAGAAAATCTATTTAAAGTGGGCTTGAATCCGGACGGATTCTTTAAAGAGGCCCATGCCAAATTAAGACCGGTTGAGTTTGCGACAGGGGGAGTTTACCTTTGCGGTTTGGCCACTATCCCAAGCTGATCAAGGAGACGGTCAGCCAGGCTTATGGCGCAGCGGGCCGGG
>DMPF01000060.1 GCA_003456095.1 Bacillota bacterium | reverse complement strand
CACCACCTTCGGCAACCACCTCTGCCCTGCTACGGCCGATGCCATTATCAGAGCCCTCGCCCCGGTCATACCGGAGCGAGTAACCGCAGGCTGGAACAATTTGTTTTGTGGTTTGGTTAATGGCATAGATCCGAGGAAGAATGCGCCTTTTGTGGATATTATCTTTCTGGGAATGAAAGGAGGCTCAGGCGGCACTTACGGTTTTGACGGGTATGATCATATTGGCATGATTGATGCTTCCGGAGGTGTTTTGTCTCAGGATTACGAAATGTTTGAACAACAGGATCCCCACCTGCTTTGGAAGCATGAGTATCTGACGGATTCCGCCGGTGCTGGTCGGTGGCGCGGCGGTTTGGGTGTGGAAACGGAATTTTCCCTTGACGGGGAGAGGATGAACGTTATCACTTTTGGTGACGGTGATGTGGAACCGGCTTTTGGGCTTTTCGGCGGCAAGGACGGGACGCTGAACATTATCGAGCTGCGCTATCCTGACGGTAAGACACATGTAACCCTGAGCAAGGAGCTTGTTGCCGGTGTACCCAAAGGTACAATCTGGTACCAGCAGGCCGGCGGCGGCGGCGGTTACGGTGATCCCATGCTGCGGCCGGCGGAGAAAGTGCTGAAAGATGTGAAAAACGAAGTTGTTTCCTTAGAAAAGGCAAGGGAAGATTACGGCGTGGTTATAGACCCTGTGAGCCTTGCTGTGGATGAAAAGGCGACAGTTGCGCTGCGGGCTAAACAGGCATAAAAGCGCTTGTTACCTTTGTTTTAAGGAGGGAGGGACTAAGTTGAGAAGATTCACTTACCATGAACCGGATTCATTAACAGGTGCTATCGCTTTGCTTGAGGAAAACGGTGCAAAAGCCAAGCTTCTAGCCGGTGGAACTGACCTGATTATAGAGATTAAACAAGAAGCCAAAACTCCCGACCACTTGGTGTCCCTGCGTTCTGTTCCCGGCTTGCAGGATATGGAATACAGCAACAGGGAACTCTCTTTCGGTGCCATGGTAACACACCGCATGATCGAGAAGTCTGAGTTAATCAGGGAAAAGTTCTCCTTGTTGTCCGATGCAGTGGATAATCTGGGATCAGTCCAGGTGCGCAATGTCGCCACTATTGGCGGCAATCTTTGCAGTGCTGCGCCCTCTGCCGATACGGCTGCTCCCGTTATGGCCCTGCAGGCCACATTGGTGGTGAAAGGACCGGCAGGTGAGCGGCGGATTCCCATTGAAGACTTTTTCAAGGGGCCGGGCAAAACAGCACTGGAACCTGCGGAAATCCTCTGCTGCATCAGTATTCCTGCTCTGCCGGAGGGTGCCGCTTCCTGCTATATTAAGCATGCACGCCGCAAGGCCATGGATCTGCCCCTTTTGGGTATCGCTGTGATTATTGTGCCCGATGATAACATAGTATGCCGGGAAGCCAGAATTGCCTTAACCCTCGCCGGGCCCATACCGTTTCGGGCAACAAAAGCGGAGGCGTTCGTTACCGGTAAGCCACTGAGCCGACAGATCTGGGAACAGGCCGGCGAAATTGCCGTCAGTGAATCCAATCCCCGTACCAGTTTCCGCACTACGGCAGAATATCGCAAGAAGATGATTTGCGCGCTGATCCCCCGTGCTGCCGAGGTAGCACTCCAGCGGATTAACAGAGCATGGATGAAAGGGTGATGGCGATGAAAATATCCTTCAACTTAAATGGCGAAGATGTCAGCATCAATATCGATGATCATATTACGTTACTGGAAATGCTGCGTGATAGCTTTGAACTCTATGGCGCCAAGGAAGGTTGCGGTTACGGTGAATGCGGTTCCTGTACCGTCATTGTTGATGACATGGCCATTAATTCCTGTTTGATGCTTGCCGTTTCTGTGAACGGGCGTACCGTGGTAACTGTTGAAGGGCTGGCCGGTCCCCGGGGCGAGCTGGATCCGCTGCAGCAAGCCTTTGTGGATCGGGGTGCTGTGCAGTGCGGTTTTTGCACACCGGGGATGATTATGTCCGCGAAGGCGCTGCTCAAAGAAAAAAGTAATCCCGGGGAAGAAGAAATCCGCAAAGGCATGGCAGGCAATCTCTGCCGTTGTACCGGATATAGCAAGATCGTGGAGGCAATTAAGTGCGCATCTGAAGGGGGGTGCTCCTGTGGCAAAGGTTTTTGAGCCCACAATTAAGGCAATGGAATTCATCAACATTGGTAAGCGCGTACCCAAACTTGATGCCTGGGATAAGGTGCAGGGCAAAACCATGTATATTCACGATGTAAAATTGCCCCGGATGCTCCACGGAAAGATTCTCTGGAGCAAATATCCCCACGCCAGGATCGTAAGCATTGACACATCCAAAGCTGAGCAGTTGCCGGGGGTCAGAGCAGTCATCACCGGTTATAACACGCCGGAAATACGTTGCGGTTTTATAAAAGATAACCCGGTTTTAAAAAAGGATAAGGTACGTCAGTACCGGGATGAAGTGGCTGCCGTAGCGGCTGATACCCTGGAGATTGCCGAGAAAGCGGTTAAACTGATCGATGTTGCCTATGAAGAGCTGCCCGCTGTCTTTGACCCGGAAGAGGCCATGCAGGAAGGTGCACCTCTTATTCACGAGGATAAGGGAAGCAACGTGCTCAAATTACCGTGGAAGATGATCTGCGGTGATGTGGAGGAAGGGCGCAAACAAGCAGATTACATTGTGGAGGAAACATTCAGGCTGCCTTTTGTAACCCACTGTTGCCTGGGGACCTCCGGTTGTGTCGCCCAATTTGATGCTAAGGGCAACCTCACCGTCTACAGCCCCACGCAAATACGCTTCTTAGCGCATAAAGATTTTCAGGAGGCGATGAAAGCCCTTGGCCTCAAAGACAAAACGGTGAAGGTTATCCAGACGGCTATCGGCGGAGGTTTTGGCAGCAAACTGGATACCTATCCTTTTGAGTTCATTACCATAATGCTGGCCTATTATTCCGGTAGGGCGGTTAAACTTGTCTATACCAGGGAAGAGGAATTTTTTGCCTCCCCCGGCCGGCAGCCGGTGCGGGCAAAAATCTCCCAAGGATGCACCAGGGAAGGCAAGCTTACTTTCCGTGACATAGAAATGATTCTGGATAATGGAGCTTATACATCATGGGGTGCCACAACTCCTTCCGTGATGATGATGCCCATCTCTTCGCTCTACCAGGTGCCGAATATTCGCTATGTGGCCAAGTGTGTCCATACGAACAACATCTACAGTACGGCTATGCGCGGCTATGGCAACCCCCAGGCCACCTTTGCTATTGAAAGTCAAATCGACACCTTGGCGGAAAAGGCGGGGTTTGATCCATGGCAATTCCGTATGATTAACCGGAACAGGCCGGGTGAGGTTACCCCTCAGAAATTTGAGATCACCAGTTGTGGGATGAAAGAATGCCTGGAAGCGGTAAAAGAAAAATTACAGTGGGACGAAAAAAGAGGTAAGAGTAACGGTCGCGGCGTAGGAATCGCCTCCCTTATCCACGTGGGTGGCGGTGCCCGTATCTATAAGTCTGACGGATGCGGGACAATCCTCAAACTGGACGATTTCGGCAAAGCTTCTCTGCTTTCCAGCGCTTCCGACATGGGTCAGGGTTCGGATACAATACTGGCAATGATTGTGGCTGAGGAACTGGGCTTAAATGTGGAAGATGTGACCGTAATCATGAAAGATACGGATTTGGAGATCTGGGATGCCGGCGCACATGCCAGCCGTTCTACGTTTGTGGCAGGCAACTCCGCTCTCTATGCGGCGCGTAAGGCAAAGGAAGAGATCCTGGAATTTGCCGCTACCATGCTCAAAGAGCCAAAGGAGAACCTCTACCTGCGTGATCGTAAAGTTTTCTCCTGCAACAACCCGGAGGCGACTATGGATATTGATAAGCTTCTGCGGGCAGCCCACTTCCGTACAAATGGAAGGCAGATCGTCGTTTCCGAGTTTTACGATCCGCCAACGGTGATGCTGGACCGGGAGATGAAGGGCAATTTTTCCGCTGCTTATACCTATGGCGTGCATGGCGTTGAGGTAGAAGTGGATCAGGAAACGGGACAGATTAAAATCCTCAAGTATATAATTGCCATGGATGTGGGCCGGGCACTCAACCCCATGGCTGTGGAAGGCCAGCTCGAGGGTGGCGGCGCCATGGGACTGGGCTACAGCCTTATGGAAGAACTGCATTTGGAAAAGGGAAAATTATTAAACGGCAACTTCCTTGACTATAAGATCCTGACCTTTCCCGATATGCCTAATATCGATTCGGTTATTGTAGAAACGATTGATGAAAAAGGCCCATTCGGTGCCAAGGGAATAGGGGAACCTCCCCTGGTAGGCAGCGCTCCTGCCATTGCCAACGCGGTGTGGGATGCCGTAGGCGTACGTATCCGGAGTCTTCCGATTACGCCGGAAAAAATTGTCGCTGCCCTGGAAGAAAAGCAGAGGTCGAATTCATAAAAGAGTGGGGAGAAAATAATGGATCTGCGATTTAGTGAAGAACAGCTCCACTGGCAAAATAAAGTACGCAAGTTGATGGAAGAACATGTGGCCCCCCGCGTTACCGCCATCGATGCGGAAGAAAAATTTCCCGATGACGTAAAGGAACTCTTTGCCGAAAACGGCCTCTTTCGCCTGGTGGTACAACCCGAATACGGT
>DMPF01000196.1 GCA_003456095.1 Bacillota bacterium | reverse complement strand
CAGCGGCAGCCGGTAACCGATGCCCTTCATATTGCGAATACTGCGGTTGCCCGTTTGTGATATGATAGACCCCGCACATAAGAAAAGGCAGCTTTTCATAAAAGCGTGGGCCATAATATGGTATACCGCTCCGACCAAACCCGCAGGCATAAGGACGACCACTCCCAGCAAAATATAACCCAGCTGGGCAATCCCCGAATAAGCCAGACGTCTGATGATATCGTCCTGGGCAACCGCAATGACCGAACCGAAGACTACAGTAATCAGGGAAATCACGAGCACCATATCGTCCCAGCGGACCATCCGTAAAAAATCCACACCAAAAATGTTGTAATACACCCGAATCAGACCATATGCGCCTGTTTTCAGCATAATAGCCGAAGAGATTACCGCTGCCGGTATGGGCGCAAAGGTATAGGTGTCAGGCATCCAGATATGCAGAGGGAACATGGCCGTTTTGGTGCCGAAAGCCACCATGAAGCCGATAAAAGCAATCAGGCTGTACGTTGTAACGTCGCTGAACAGTCCCACACGGTCAAAGGCCAATGACCCCGTTTCGAGAAAGACAATTACCGTTCCCAGGAAAAGGCAAACACCTGCCAAAATAGTCATAAACAAAAATTTCATGCCTGCAGCCACCGCTTTGGTATTGGGGTCATGCACGACAAGGATAAAATACAATATGGACATAAGTTCAAAGAAGAGGAATAAACTAAAAAGATCCCCTCCCATCACCACGCCAAGGCTGCCGGCGAAAACCAGCAAATAAAAGCCAAAAAAACGCTGCGGCAGCAAATCACCTTTCATATAGGCAATGTTATAAATGGTCAGCATCATGCCGAAGAAGGAAAATAAGATGATCATAAACCATGACAAAAGATCGATCCTGAAATAAAGCCCCAAAGGAGGCAGCATATCAATGCGGCTTACCACGACCAGCCCCGCCTGCAGCGCCGGGTAGAGGGAGGCCGACAGGATAAACGGCGCAACGGTGGCAACCATCAGGATAATAACACGCAGGCAATGGCCTCCCGGGGGGTTGCTTGCACCGCTTTCCAGCAAACCGTCATATTCGCGTGTCAGCACCCTGGCGGACTTGATGCCGCTTAAAAAAACAGCCACACCGGCAAGCAAGGGAATTAATATAATAAAAACCGGAACGAGAGAATCTATGGTCTGCAGTGGCATAAAAAGCGCTCCCTCCTAATAAAACAGATCATTTACAACATATTCCACCAGCGGTATGGTGGTTTTATGGGCAAAAAGGCCAAAAGCGACACAGATAAGCGCTAAAATGATGATGGGAACCAGCATGGTCAGAGGCGCTTCCGGCCCGCGGGGTTTATCAAATTCCCCCTTGTATAAAAAAGCGTTTACCGCGATCGGCAGATAGTACATGGCATTGAGCATGGCACTGGTGAGCATTACCACGACAAAAACAAGCCTGTCGGCTTGCAGCGCACCGGTAAGCAGATAATACTTGCTTATATACCCATTGATCGGCAAGACGCCAATCAGCCCTAACCCGGCTACAGCAAAGGCAATCATGGTAATGGGCATGCGCCGCCCGATTCCCCTGATCTCCTCGATTTTCGTCTTGCCGGTAACACGGATGATTGCACCGGCACAGAAAAAGAGGACAATCTTCAGCAGGGCATGGTTGATGATATGAATAACCCCGCCCAACAGACCTGCCGGTGTGAGCATGATGGAGCCAAGCGAAATATAAGCGAGCTGGCCAATAGTGGAATAGGCAAGCCGCAACTTCAATACATTCTGGCGCAATGCCAAAACAGAGGCCGTGATCATGGTAAAGCATACAAGGAATGCCAGGTAATCTATTACATTGAGCTTTACCAGCATCTCCGGACCGTAGATATAGTAGAGCACCCGGGTCATGCCAAAGATACCGCTTTTCACCACAGCCACGGCGTGCAGCAGGGCGCTGACCGGAGCCGGCGCCACCATCGCCGCCGGCAGCCAGGAATGAAAGGGCATGATCGCTCCTTTTACGCCAAAGCCGAGCACAGCCATAAAAAATATGATGATCAGCAGGCCGCGCGGTTCTCCGAGCGTGAGCCCGAGTATGCCGCCGGGCATAAAGTCGGCATGACCCACCAGGCCCTGCAAAACAATCAGGGCAATAAGCGTCAGACCGCCGCCGCCGAAACAGTAGACAATATACTTAACCCCCGAACGGGAAGCTTCCTCAGACTGGGAATGGACAACCAGGGGATAGGTGCAGAGCGTCAGGTATTCAAAGAAAATATACATGGTAAACATGTTGCCGGAAAAAGCCACACCCATGGTGGCGCTCATGGAGAGAACGTAAAAAGCAAAATAACGGCGCTGCCCCGGTTGGCGCTGCATATAACCCGTGGAATAGATGATCGAAAATATCCATAAAAATGACGAAGTAAAACCAAAGACAATACTGAGGGCATCCACACGGAAAAACAGCTCCAGGCCAGGAACAAAGCGGACTAACGTATGTTCGATAATTGCCCCATCCAAAATTATGGGCAGCATGAAAGCCACAGCGGCAAATGTCACGGTCACTGTGACAAGGGCGAGGAGATTGCGTACTTTTGCCCGTGCTTCCGGTACAAAATTAATGGCTATAGCCCCGATAATGGGAAGACAAACTGACCAAAGGGGTAAAAAAGAAGTTATTGTGTCCATTTCATTTCCTCTCCCCAATTCATGTGCTAACGACGTTTACAACAAAAATATACTGGCGCCAAGCAGCAACAATAGAATTGTGATGAAGATGATAAAGTCAAAATCAAAGTTCATAAAGTTAAATACCTGGAAGATGCGCTCACCCTTGGGATCGTAATCCACTTTGATCAGAAAGTAAAACAATCGACGGGCAAAGTAACCGCAACGGTTAAGCAAAGCATTGATGCCGCCAACCCAGGCATCATGAATGCCGTCGCGAACCAAGCGGGATGATGAAGCAACACTTCCACCCATATTTTTCAATGTTCTTTCATCAAAATAGGCCACGCCGCGCGATGCAGCCAGAAGGTAGGGAATACCGCGCACCATGGAGGCGTCAGCAATTGCGTCAATAATGCGCCCGCTATGCATAAAAGCAGCCATGACCGCTGCCAGAACAGGACGAAAAACCAGGTATTCCACGCTTAACCATACCGGAAAACGCAATTTTATCCGTAAATAACTTTTACCTACGGCAAAAACCGCCAGACCCAATAAGACAGGTTGGAGCGCAGCCCAGGCGCCGCTCCAGGAGATGAGATGCAATGATGTTTGATTCGGCAGCAGCGGGGCCAGTAGCTGTGGCCTGATCCCCAGTATAATGCAACACAAAGCAACAATGACGATAGCAGTTTTCATTGAAACTGTCATTTGCTTAAGCATTGCGGCACGGCTGACCAAAAAACCAAAGTAAACAAATTTGGCGATGGCAGCTGTAGTAGCTATGCCGGCAAGCAGGAAAAGCCACCCGGCAGTGTCAAATTGAATGTATTGTATACCTTTCTTAATCAGGTAATTTCCCGTATAACCGTTTAAGAAGGGTACCCCGATGATGGACAGTCCCCCGATCACGGCACCCCATACGGCCACGGGTGCAGTTGAGCAGATCGGCGACATACTAC
>DMPF01000169.1 GCA_003456095.1 Bacillota bacterium | reverse complement strand
GGGGTGCCTGTGCTTGCACCCGGTGATGTAGCGGTAAAGATGGCGGAAACACTGGTCAAACTGAAGCTGCGCCATATTTGAAGGGAACAGTCTTAACCTTCCACTAGTCAGCATTAAAGGGATATAGCACATAAATCGTAAATTCGTCTTATTATCCGTGATTAAATGCTATTTTGCGCTGTTATACTGAATCATAATATATTTTTTTTAAAATTATTCTTATAATCATTGACTTTTCCCCTTGATTTGCTAAAATGTAACTTGACATTTTAGCAGTCTTATTAAAAAAAAGGGGGTATGAAAAATGCGCGCTTTGGGCCGTCATGTGTTGGCAGAACTTTATGGATGCTCGCCGGAAATACTGGATGACACACTAAAGATCGAAGAAGTAATGGTAAACGCAGCCCTGGAGGCTGGAGCGGAAATTCGGGAAGTAATCTTTCACGAGTTTTGTCCACAGGGTGTCAGCGGCGTAGTCGTCATCTCAGAATCACATCTGGCGATTCACACCTGGCCGGAGCATGGTTATGCTGCCGTGGATATTTTTACCTGTGGTAGCACCGTTGATCCGTGGGTGTCTTGCCATTATCTAAAAAAGCACCTGCAGGCTAACCGTGTGGCGGCCAAGGAGATTACACGCGGCATTTTTGAATTTGAAGTAAACCATGTCCCCAATAAATCGGTAGTTTAGCGTATAAGGGGAGGTAAATTTTTTTGTTTTCTCCGGAATGGAAGTGGTTTATTGAGTTTACTGATCCGACTCAAGCACATATGCACGGGGTGAAAAGATATATTTACTCCGGTAAAACAGCTTATCAAAATGTTGAGATTATCGAAACGGTTTTTTTTGGACGCTGTCTTATTCTAGATGGAAAGATCCAGTCGTCCGAGTATGACGAACATATTTATCATGAATCCCTGATTCATCCGGCCATGATCATGCACCCGGAACCGCGGGAGGTTGTTGTCCTGGGTGGAGGCGAAGGAGGAGCCCTAAGAGAAATATTAAAACATCCTTCTGTAGCCGAACTGCTCATGGTGGACATTGATCGGGAAGTGGTATCGTTATGTGAAAAATACCTGCCTGAATGGAATGGGGGAGCCTTTAAAGATCCTCGAACTGAGCTGCTTTTTATGGATGCACGCAAGTATATGGAAAATAACCATAGAAGATGGGATGTAATAGTTATTGATATTACTGAACCGCTTGATGACAGCACTGCTTATATGCTATTTACACGTGAGTTTTATCAGTTACTCACCCAGCGCCTGAAAAAAAACGGGGTTATTGCGTTGCAGGCAGGTAATTTGAATCCCCGTCTTTTGCAGTGTCATAGTGCAATTTACAATACATTAAAACAGGTTTTTTGTCATGTGGATTCCTACGGGGCCTTTATACCTTCATATGATACCATATGGGGGTTTCTTTTTGCTTCCCATGAAGTAAGAGCAGGAGATTTTTTCCAGGAAACAGTTGATAATGTAATTGCCAAACGTGAAATTGCGGACTTGAAATATTACGATGGCCTTACCCATATACATATTTTTACCCTGCCCCGCAATCTGCGCATACTGCGTTCGCGGGAGAAAAGAATTATTGAAGATCAAAATCCACTTTTCACAATTTAAGGAGGAATGGGCCAATTGGAAAAGACATTTATTATGCTTAAACCTGATGCTGTCCAGCGTAACCTGGCAGGTGAGATCATCGGCAGGCTGGAGAAAAAGGGCCTGAAGCTGGTGGCTATAAAAATGCTATTATTAAGTAACACATTGGCAGAACGTCACTATGAAGAACATTTGGGAAAGTCTTTCTTTCAGAACCTGGTAGGCTTTATTACTTCCGGTCCGGTTATTGCGATGGTTTGGGAAGGGGAAAACGCCATTCAGGTAGCGCGCAGAATGATGGGCAACACAGATCCGCAGAAATCAGAACCCGGCACAATTCGCGGCGATTATGCCCTCTTTACCGGTAATAACATTGTGCACGGTTCCGATTCTTCACAAAGCGCGATGCGCGAGATAGAAATATTTTTTACACCTTCAGAGATCATATCTTACCGCAAAGATCTCGAGTATTGGATTTACGGGGACAGATAAGGAATAACCCCTTACTATGTTGATTCAGGATTGGATGAGCTTTTTTAGCTTCAGCACTGGCTGTTGAGGACACGATTATAATAAATTGAAGCATTCTGTTTGTCTCCCAGCAGGTCATAGATCACGCCTACCTCAAATAATATCTTTATTTCCGCTGGGTTTAAGGAAAAGGCTTTTTTAAAGTTCTGCAGGCCCTTCTTAAAATTTCCCAATAACGCGTAAGTTCTCCCCAGATGGTAATATATTTCCCAGTCCTTTGGTGACAGTTCTTTGGCCTTCTCAAAGGCTTCACCGGCCTCTTTATAGCGCTGCAAGTTATAATATACCGCCCCCATATTAAAATAGCCAATGTAGAAAAATGAATCCTCTTCTATTGCTATATTAAATTGGTTTAAAGCCTCCTCATATTTTTTTTCATTTACATAAATGTTCCCCATAGCATTGTGCACCAGAGCTTTTAATCGATTATCCCGGCTTAAGGCTTTTACCAATCTTAATTTTATCAAGGCCTTTTCATAAAAGCCCTTTTGGCTGTAAGCAAGACCAAGGCAAAAATGGCCAAAAATATAGTTAGGTTCAAGTTCTACAAGCTTTTCAAACTCGCGTATTGCTTCTTCAAGCATGGCTAGGTCCCAAAATCCTATCCCTTTGCGAAAAGAACTGATACCCTGTTCACTTTCAATTTGAAAAAAGAGCGTTGCATTATCACCATTTTTGTCGGGGGACTCTACTCTTTCATTTGAATTTTCCCGATCCTGACACAGCTTTTGCAGGAAATCATCGGGAAGCAGATCCGGAAGGCTAAACTCATATTTATTTTGCATGTCGTTAACTCTCTCTTCAAAATTCAGCCAGTATTTTACACATTCATCCATAATATTGCGCAATTTTAGCAGCCGGTTAGCCAATTCATTTCTTTCTTGTTCCGCTGGATATTTTTTAAACCTCTCCTCGATCTCTTTAAGAGAATCAAAAATAATATCGAATTGATGAAAAAACACTATCTTAAGCCTCCTTGCGTAAAAACCTATCTTTTGTTATACTCACCTTCGCTACAATCTATGCATGCAGGTAATACTAACATTTTGAAAGAGCCAATTGCGATGTTTGA
>DMPF01000049.1:589-4540 GCA_003456095.1 Bacillota bacterium | reverse complement strand
ATGTGATCTTTTCAGCCACCCGTATTACGGACGGGGATTTTCTGCAGGGTGTCAGGTACGCGGGAAGCTGTGCCACCACCCATTCAGTAGTGATGCGCAGTACCACCGGCACGGTGCGATTTATCAAGGCGACGCACCGCCTCGACCTCAAGCCTCATTATGTAGCCCGGACTTGCCCGGTCAGTTTCGGCCGCTGAAACGGGAGCTGCATTGACCTGGCGGCTTATGAACCGCAGATGGGCGGGACATAATAAAATTAAAAATAAAATCAATGTAAAGGAAGAGAAAGAACCTCATGCAACTGCGCGAACTTGAATCCATGAGCATGGAAGAATTGCAGCGCTTGGCCGAAGAAGCTGAACTCATGAGTACCAGCGGTATGAAAAAACGGGATATCATTTTTTCCATTCTGCGACAAGAGGCGAAAGGGGAAGGCTTGCTCTACTCCCAGGGTGTATTGGAAATTATGACCGACGGGTTCGGTTTCCTGCGCCGTGTAAACTATTTGCCGCACGACGATGATATTTATATCTCTGCCTCCCAGATCCGACGTTTTGGGATGCGCACCGGAGATCTGGTCTCCGGAAAGGTCAGGCCTCCCAAGGAAAATGAGCGCTATCATGCCCTGCTGCAGGTGGTAGCCGTGAACAACGAGGATCCGGAGAAAGCCGGGAGCCGCCCCACCTTTGCCGAGCTTACCCCCATTCATCCCAACGAGCAATTGGTGCTGGAAACGAATCCGGATCAGATGGCCACCCGGATCATCGATCTGCTCATTCCTGTAGGCAAAGGACAGCGCGGTCTGATCGTATCTCCCCCCAAGGCAGGTAAAACGCTGCTCTTGAAAAAAATAGCCAATAGTATGACGCATAACTATCCCAACCTTGAGCTTATCGTTCTGCTCATCGATGAACGGCCGGAAGAAGTTACGGATATGCGCCGCTCCGTACGGGGGGATGTATTAAGTTCCACTTTTGATGAAAAACCGGAGAACCACATCCGCCTTGCCGAACTGGTTCTGGAAAGGGCGCAGCGGCTGGTGGAGCACGGCAACGATGTGGTCATTCTGCTGGACAGTATCACCCGCCTGACCAGAGCCTACAATCTGGTTATTCCTCCCAGTGGCCGCACCCTTTCCGGTGGCATAGACCCTGCGGCTTTTTACAAGCCTAAACGCTTTTTTGGCGCGGCACGGAAAATTGAGGAAGGTGGCAGCCTTACCATTTTGGCTACTTCCCTCATTGATACGGGCAGCCGCATGGATGATGTTATCTACGAAGAGTTTAAGGGGACGGGCAACCTGGAACTGCACCTGGATCGCAAGATCGCCGAGCGCAGGTTCTTCCCGGCCATCGATATCCCCCGTTCAGGAACGCGGCGGGAAGAGCTGCTCCTGGATAATAATACCCTGGAGCTGATGTGGGCGCTGCGGCGCACCATGAATATATCCAACTCCAACCCGGCGGAGTTTTTGGAAGCCCTGATCGAACGGTTGAAAACTACCAAGAGTAACGCTTCCTTCCTGGCTAACCTGCACAGCATGATGTAAACTGAATCCTCTCCTCCACCTGCCCGGGCAGTAACGTTCTGTCTGCCCGTATCGCGTCGCAAGAGGCTCGTCGCAGGTATTTACAAGAGCCTCTTTTTTGTGCTAATATTATGGATGTGCCGGTACCGGCGGGTGCCGGAGCAGCGGCTGGTTAGGAAGCGAGGTGAGCGCCATGAAAAAAGAGATACATCCTGCGTATGTCAAAACGAAGATTACCTGTGCCTGCGGAGCTAGTTATGCCGTTGGCTCCACGCGGAAAGAATTAAAAGTGGAGATCTGCGCCAACTGCCATCCCTATTTCACCGGAAAGCAGAAATTTGTGGATACGGGAGGGCGGGTAGAGCGCTTCAAACGCAAATACAACATGTAGGAGGCCCACGGTAGGGGCTGTTGAAAGCGGGTGGAGCCGTTGTCGCAGAAAAAAGTGAATATCGGCGGTCAGGCTGTGATCGAAGGGGTAATGATGCGCAACCGCTCCCGGGTGGCTATCGCTGTACGGCAGCCGGAGGGTTCCATTGCCGTACACGAGCAGACATTTCTCCCCTTTGCTGAACGTTATCCCTTTTTCAAGCTGCCCTTGTTGAGGGGGATGGCCGCGTTTGTGGAGGCCCTCGTATTAGGTCTGAACGCCATCTCTTTTTCTGCCGGCGCGGC
This sequence comes from Bacillota bacterium, assembly GCA_003456095.1. Lineage (GTDB taxonomy): Bacteria > Bacillota > Dethiobacteria > DTU022 > UBA8154 > UBA8154. Next base: position 2,337 of record DMPF01000049.1, on the reverse strand, counting down.
CCTGGCGGAGGAAGAAGCGGAACTCAAGGGCTGGGAACTGCCCCTTACCATAGCCATATCGCTGGCTTTGGGGGTTGCCATTTTTATCCTTCTGCCCACCTACCTCATGATATTTCTGCGCCAGGGAGTGGATCTGCCCATTCTTTTAAACCTGGGAGAAGGACTGCTGCGTCTGCTTATTTTTTTAAGCTATGTCTTTCTGATCTCCCGCTGGAAAGAAGTGGGCCGGGTCTTTCAGTATCATGGAGCGGAACATAAAGCTATTGCCTGCTTTGAGGCAGGAAAACCGCTAAGCGTGGAAAACGTCCGCTCTTTCAGCACGCTGCACCGCCGCTGTGGCACCAGTTTTCTTCTGGTTGTCATGATTATGAGTATTCTGCTCTTTTCATTTTTCGGCTGGCCCGTGCTCTGGCAGCGTATCCTGCTCCGCCTTTCCCTGTTACCCCTGGTGGCGGGGCTCTCCTATGAGGTGATTCGACTGGCAGCAGCAAGGGAGAACTGGCTGACGGGAATTATCTCCCGCCCGGGACTGTGGCTGCAGCATTTGACCACGCAGCGGCCGGCGGATGATCAGATTGAAGTGGCTGTAGCCGCCCTCAAGGCGGTGCTGCCCCCGGATACGGAGCTGAATAAGAATGTGGGATAAACTAAAAATACTGGAAGAACATTTTATTTCCCTGGAAATGAAACTGGGTAACCCGGAGGTTATCAAAGACCAGCAGCAGTGGCAGAAACTGACCCGCGAGCATGCCGGCCTGCAGGAAACGGTGGAGACTTTCCGCCGGATGCAGCAGACGGAGCAGGAACTGGAGGAGGCGCGGGAGATGCTCAAGGAAAAACCGGAAGAGGAGATGGCCGTATTTTTACGGGATGAGATTGCTGCTCTTATCGCCCGCAAGGATGATTTGGAAAAGGAGTTGAAGGTACTCCTTTTACCACGGGACCCCAATGATGCGAAAGATGTGATTATGGAACTGCGTGCCGGCGCCGGTGGGGAAGAAGCGGCTCTTTTTGTCGCCGACCTGCTGCGTATGTACCTCCGTTTTGCCGAACGGCAGAAATGGGCGACAGAGCTGCTCAGTTCCCACCCTACGGATATCGGCGGCTTCAAGGAGATAATTTTTTCAATCAAGGGACGGGGTGCCTACAGCCTTCTCAAATATGAGCGGGGGGTTCACCGGGTGCAGCGTATCCCCTCCACCGAGTCGGGAGGACGTATCCATACCTCTACGGCTACAGTGGCTGTCCTGGCTGAGGCGGAAGAGGTGGAACTGGAGATCAACCCCCAGGATCTGCGCATCGATACCTTTTGCTCGACCGGGCCGGGAGGACAGAGCGTCAATACCACCCAGTCAGCGGTGCGTATCACCCACCTGCCCACAGGCACAGTGGTATCCTGCCAGGATGAAAAATCCCAGCTGAAAAACCGCGATAAAGCCATGCGCGTGCTGCGGGCACGCCTGCTGGCCAGGATGATTGCCGAGCAGCAGCAGGAACAGGCGCAGGAGCGGCGCAGCCAGGTGGGGACGGGTGACCGCAGCGAGCGCATTCGTACTTACAACGTGCCGCAAAACAGGATATCGGACCACCGTATCGGGCTTTCACTGCATAAACTGGAGCAGGTTCTGGGAGGAGAACTGGACGAGATCCTCGAATCCCTCATTGCCCATGAACGGGCCGCCCAGATGCAGATGTGAACATAGAGTTACTGATAATGTAAATCCTGGGTAACTGTTCAGGCTGCAAAA
>DMPF01000049.1:0-242 GCA_003456095.1 Bacillota bacterium | reverse complement strand
GGGGTGCAGGGTTGCCTTTGAAGGGTCTTCAGTCTCGATCAGGAGAAAGGATGTTAAATTGTTGGAGTTAACAAATCGGCAAAAGGACATTAAAGAGGCCTTGCGGGAGGCCGCTTCTTTTTTGCGGGGCCAGGGTATAGGGGAATGGCGTGTGGAAGCGGAGCTGCTGCTGGCACTGCTTTTACAGGCCGGCCGGCCTTACCTCTATGCGCATGGCGAAACGGTACTCTCCCCTGCCCAGT
>DMPF01000027.1 GCA_003456095.1 Bacillota bacterium | reverse complement strand
CCGGGGCAAATTTATTGTCAGAGAGGCAATATTGCCACGTCCCTTTCCCGGAACACGCAGACCGCTGCTGAAATAACAAATTCCCGCGTCAGCGGTGGAACAATGACCAGGCAAATCCGGTAAGGAAAAAACAACATTGCTGCCGCGCAGGGCCGCTTCCAAGGCCAGTTGGTAAAGGGAGTACGCGGTGTCGCTTTCGTCCAGATTAATCCCCCTTTTTAACATAAAGATCAAACGGGGACCGTTCTTGTGCCCTGCATGATCCCCCAGCTCCTGAAGCAGTATACGTGCTGCCGCCATTCCTTCCGCTGTTGTATCCAAGCCGAGTGCGATGCTGCAGTTAATGGCACCATATCTGCCGGAAGCAGGGAGCACCCGCAGATAAGCCAGAAAAGCCTTTAAAGCACGGGCCAATTCCTCTCTATCCATTTTTTTCCATCCATTGCGCAACAGTTTACCCAGCACCAAATCAAAGGCAGGAATGGCCGTTTCACCGTAGAGGTCGTTTCGGCTGTGCTGTAGGATTACAACCACTCTTAGCAATGTCCCTAAAAAATCCCGGGGTAAAATTATCTCTCCGCTGCAATAGCCGCCGCGCAGCAGGGGATAGAGGTCTATTTGCAGGGAATCAAGCGTTTTGCTGTAGTAGCCAAGCTGGTGAATATGCAAACTGCCTCCCCGGTGGGCTGCGGCAATTTCCGGCGGAAGCAGGTTTTCCAGGTAATAGCTGCGGCTTGCAGCCAAGGCGATACGGTGCATCTTATCCGCCGGGGAATATCTGTTCTTTTCCCCTTCCGCCTCCCTGCGCTCTTCCAGCAAAATATCTTTGACAACATCCATCAGTTCCGAGCGAGCTTCACGGATACGTGTCCTACCGGCCCGGTAGAGAATGTAAGCCTTGGCGGTGCGGGCATGACCCCTTTCAATCAAAACCTTTTCCACAACATCCTGTATCTCTTCCACCGTCGGAATAACACCGGGAAGATTTTGCTCAGCCAGGAAGCGTACAACTTCATCGGAAATGAGTTCAGCCAGGGAGTAGTCCTCGCCTCCTACGGCACGCGCCGCGGCAAAAATTGCCTGCGTTATCTTGGCTTTTTCAAAAGGAACGATACGGCCGTCCCGTTTGCGAATCTCCCCGAATGATATCTCCCCCCCTGCCAAACGATCACCCTCCCAGAAGGCAAATAATCCTTATTAGATTATATAACAAGGATGGGGGCGTGTCCATATTGCCGCGGTATGGGCAGGCAGGTATTAATCCACAATTGTATCAGGCGGAAAATCCACCAAGATGGTATCGACACCAACCTTGCTACGAAAATAACAGAAATTTGTTTTTGAGCACGTTTATGTTCATTGTAGTACTGCTCTTTGAACGCTGCATAGTTAGATCTCTGATCAAGGGTTTAATAGACACTCGCAAATACGGCAGCTATTCCTGTCGTTAAGAAGAATTAAAATGGGGCAACAAATGATATATTACGCCGGTAGGCAGGAAACCTGGTATCCTAAACGGTTGAGCTCAGATACCATGCGCGATACTCGTTTGTTTTCCATCTGCCGTTTTCGCTGTTCAAAGCATTCTTCATCATAGACTGCACCTTTTTTAATCATTGCATAAATCATCACCAGTAATTTGCGACCAAGAGCAATGATCGCTCTTTTGGCGCCCTTGCGCTGCTTTAAGTTTCCAGTACCATTTGCTGAGATAAGTTTTTCGATTACCCGCTATAACCCAGGCTATCTCGCACAGCATGCTTTTGAGGTAGGGGTTTCCATGGTTGACCGCTGTTGATTTTCGTTTACCGGCACTCTCATTATTACCGGGGCTCATTCCGGCCCAAGAGGATAGATGCTCAGCGGTAGGAAAACAGCTCATATTAGTGCCGATCTCAGCCAACAGGGATGTGGCAGCAATATTACTTATTCCAGGAATGCTGGTTAAGATGTTCATCGCTTGTTCAAACTTTTTTGTTTCCTGCTCAAGTGCCTGCTCTATTTGTTTAAGATGCGCTTCTAACATTTCGAGATGATCAAGTGAAATTGCTAAAAACTATTGTTCATGTCCACTCATTTTCCCGTTAACCGAAACTAAGATATTATTGATGTTACGACGAGTTTGCCCTTTAAGACAACGATCTAAATCCTTTAACGCAATAGATCCATGGGCAATTAAATGACGCATGATATTTCTGCCTGAAGTGCCGAAGGTATCCGAAAGAAAGACAGACAACCGGAAGCCCGCACTCTGCAAGAATTTCTCGATTCGATTTTTCTTAGGCGGCCACATCGCGTACGATACTCTTACGGTAACGGGTAAGATGGCGCAATTCCCGGATGCTCTTCTCCGGCACAAAGCTTGAGCGTAGTAAACCTGCTCGCAGTAAGGTGGCGATCCATTCTGAGTCCCGCATATCGGTTTTTTTACCAGGGACGTTTTTCATGTGTCTGGCATTTACGACCTCTGTTGGATCTAAACAGCCTGGATAGCAAAGAACTCGTTTCGCAC
>DMPF01000091.1:735-3274 GCA_003456095.1 Bacillota bacterium | reverse complement strand
CGATGGTCAGTGCAGCCAGAGGAAACCCGACAGCACCGGCAATAGTTCCATACTTTTCCATATAAATGGGCAAAGTGGGGGCCATGCTGGTAAAAGCTAAAAACATGACCAGCGTCGAGAACCACACTAAAATATAATTTGCGGTCCATAATTGAGGCTTTATTTCCACAAACTCTTCAGAGTTAATTGCTTCTTCGTTTTTCATGCCACCTACCATGCAAATTATTTATGGCAAATACTCTTTCAAAAAATATCACCGTGCCGGAGTTAGATCAAAAAATTCAATAGCTCACGGGGGTGTGCCATCAGCGCTCTTGCTCCGGCTCCCAGAAGTTCCGCGGCATCCCGGAAGCCCCACAGCACGCCGATGCCAAACATGCCTGCCGCCCGGGCCGCCAGCATATCCAGGTCCGAATCTCCTACAAATAGAATATCCTGTGGCGGTATCTTTATTTCCCGGGAAATTTCTAGCGCAACAGCGGGGTCCGGCTTACGGGGCGTCCCCGGCAAAATCCCACGTACGGCGATAAACGACCAGTCGCCCAGCATTTCTTCCACCATCTCCACCGTAAAAACATGCGGTTTGTTCGAGAAGACAGCCTTGGGCAGTCCCCGGGATTCCAGCCTGTCCAGCATCTCCGGCACACCGGGAAAGGGCAGGGAATGGTCATGCCAGCGCCGTCCGTATTCCTCCCGCATTATTTCCAGCAACTTTGCCACCAGGGCTTCGCCGCGCTGCCCCTCCGGCAGGGCTCGGCGTACCAACGTCTCCACCCCCTCCCCCACAAAATAGCGGTACGCGTCCAAAGGGTGTTCGGGAAAACCGTGCTCCCTCAGCGATGTATTCATGGCTTCCCCAATATCTTGCAGGGTATCCAGCAGCGTGCCGTCAAGATCAAAGATTACCGCTCTGCCTTTCACCTGGAACACCACCAAGCCGCCAAAATATTAAGCACATCGTCCCGCGCAGCAATTTCCCCTATTATACTATATATTACGCTTAATATTAGTTATTTTATATTATTTCAGTTTGAGCTGGCAATTGACAGCGATGCGCTGCGGTGATATCATTCGGTAATACTTGTGTATACACGTATTACTATGCTGAGCAGAGCAGCCAAACATAAGCAGAGAAGGGGATGTTCAGGCTTGATTATCATCGGGGAAAAAATTAACGGTACCATACCGAGTGTTAAGAAAGCCATTGCGGAAAGGGACGAGGCCTTTATCCATGACCTGGCGGTGAGGCAGACTGAAGCCGGTGCGGATTTTATTGATGTGGTGGCCAGTACCGCCCCGGAAAAAGAGGTGGAAACCCTGATTTGGTTGATGGAGATCGTCGAAAATGCAGTGGATACCCCACTGTCCATCGACAGCCCCAATGCCAGAGCGATTGAGCAGGTGTTCAAACATGCCAGGCGTCCGGGCCTGATTAATTCCGTATCGGCGGAGGGCGACAAGTGTGAAGTAATCTATCCGCTCATCCAGGGTACAAAGTGGCAGGTTGTAGCGCTGACAAATGATAACCGGGGGGATTCCCTCCGATGTCCAAACCCGTGTGGATATCACACAGATAGTGGTGGAAAAAGCGGCGAAGCACGCTATTGCGCCGGACAGAATTCACGTGGACCCGCTGGTTATGGCCCTCTCCACCGATAACCAATCCTTGCACAAGTTTTTGGAAACCATAAAGGCCGTTAAAGGGCTTTATCCCACTATTAAGGTCACATCGGGGCTAAGCAATATTTCTTTCGGTATGCCCCTGCGCAAAATTATCAATCAAAACTTCCTGACGATTGCTATGTATGCGGGAATGGATTCAGCAATCATGGACCCTTTAAACCGGGACATAATGACAACGCTACTGGCCACGGAGGCTCTGCTTGGCAGGGATCGGCACTGCCGGAATTTCGCAAATGCCTACCGAAAGAATAAAATCGGCCCGGCCAGAAGCCAGGTATAGTTACTTTAACAAGGAACATACCTGTTAGGATGTGATCGACCCAAAAACCCTTTGTGCCTGGTCCACTATAATCTTTGACTGAGGAGGATATCGTATGGCTGACTTTCAATTATTAACGCAGGCAGTGGGAGAACTGGATGAAAAAAAAGTGCTTGCAATGCTCAATGAATTTGTAGCAACTAATCCGTCTGAAGAAGAGGCGCAAAAGGTTGTTGCTGCATGTCAGGACGGCATGGCAATTGTGGGTGATTTATTTCAGGAGTATGGCAGAAGCCGCCGGGTTTGCAGTGCATGATCTTGGCATCGATGTGCCCGCGCAAACCTTTACCGATAAATTAAAAGAGGTTAAGCCCGATATCCTGGGAATGAGCGGCGTATTGACCCTGGCTCTGGACTCAATGAAAGAAACAGTTGAGACTTTGACGCAGGCTGGCGTACGGGGCAGTGTCAAAGTCATCATCGGCGGGAACCCTGTCACCCGGGAGGCCAGCTTGATGATTGGCGCCGATGCCTTTACAACGAATGCTGCTGAAGGCGTGAAAATATATCAGGGGTGGGTGAAATAACATAAAGAGG
>DMPF01000091.1:0-392 GCA_003456095.1 Bacillota bacterium | reverse complement strand
GGGTGAAATAACATAAAGAGGAATAAGGTCATCAGCAATGATCGTACCGGTTTACACGCAGATTGTGAAAACAATCAAAGAAAAAATAAATAGCGGCGAACTAAGGCCCGGGGATATTATTGATTCGGAAAACGCCCTAAGCAGGGAATTCGGCGCAAGCCGCGTGACGGTCAGAAAAGGTTTGGCTATTTTGGTCAATGAGGGATATATTTACTCCATTTATGGTGGAAGTGCAAATACACTATGGAGGAGAGAACAACGCGTTAAGGCTTTTTTACAAATGTTCGGCAGTAAACTCAAGGGATGCATCACTGGATTTGACAGGCTGGTGTTTAAAGGGATGCTCTGCCCGCTTTTACGCGCAGCTTTGATATTGAAAAGAAAGTCGGATA
>DMPF01000232.1:678-4408 GCA_003456095.1 Bacillota bacterium | reverse complement strand
GCCAATTCCCATTGACCACTTCCAGCGCAGAGCGGATAAATTCCACCAGAGGATGATGCAGGATTGTGCGTTTTTGATCCAGAAAAAAGGGAATGCCGCAACTTTTAAATACAGGAATAAGTATATCTCCGTAATCTTCCAGGTTGTGGGCCAGAACAGCCATTTCCCGGAAACGATAGTTTTGATCCCGCGCCAGGGCAATTATTTCCCTAGCCACCGCTTCCGCCTCCGCGCGACGGTTGGCAGCAGCGATCAGCCGCAGCGGCAGAAGTTCGTCCCCATCAACATACGGAACAGCCGGGTATGTATGTAGATATCGTTCCAGATGTGCCAGAGGCAGACTATTCTGAAAACGGTACGGTGCCGCTCCTTCACCCGCAGAAAGCACTATTTTTTCGACGTCCTTATTGCAACTGGCAGCAAGGCGCTGCAGTTGTTGACAGGTCTGGGCCGATTTATAGAATGGATCCAGTTCATCAATTATTTCCTGCGGCGGGTAATCCCGTGTCAGAGACAAGGTAACAGTCATCTTCGCAAGGTGATTCATTAAAGTCTTTAAAACAAGAAATTCCAATTCTGTAAATCCATAAAAGCCATCCGCCCATAGCAAAGCCCCCTGTATCAAAGAGGATTGGGGCAACTTAAGCGACAGCAACAGCAGATAATCCTCCGCATCAACGTAGTGGGCGCTAAGTTCATGCTCCGCTTCCTCGAAAATGAGGGCGACTTCCTGTAATTTTCCCCTGAGCAGTCCTTCTTTGTCCGGCCCCTCCGCTTGCCTCTCCAGGTATTCCCTGAGCCGGAACACAGAGGTATGGGCACGGCGCATTTCATTGTACAAGCGCACCAATGCATCGATTAACCCCGGCGTTTCTCCGGCATGGCGAAAAACCTTTAATGATTTCTTCTGCTTTTCCAAAACCTTGCGCAGGACCATACCCTTGCCCATATCGTCAATAAAAATCCGCCGTCCGCCTCCGGTCTCTTGCAAAACCTTCCAGGCAAGGCGCCGAAAACTAAGCACCTGCGCCCGCATGGATCCGCCTAAGCCAGACAAGGTAGCGAGGGCATACTCCGCCTGAAAAGCCGCCTGTTCCGGCACTAGGCAGAGAAGCGCCGGGCCGTCTTTTTCACGGCGCAGCTCCCTTTCTATCTCTTGAAGGCACAGGGTGGTCTTACCACTGCCTGCGCGACCTAACACAAACCGCAACATCAAAATCTCTCCTAACACAGGGGGAGGGTTCTTTTGAGAAAATGGCCCATTAAAAGATGCCCTTCAGGGAAATAGGGTCCATTTTTTGCTGCTTCTTCGCAAAAAGTTGCCGATGCATTTTGCACCGCCACAGTTCCGCTGTAAATGCAGTAAGGAACCGCTGCAGCCGTGTGCGTACGCAGGGGAATGGGGGTGGGGTGATCGGAGAGAACCATCAGCCTGCTTTGGGGGAAATCATTCAGGCCCCGCAGCACTTCACCCACCACATTTTCGTCGATCGCCTCAATCGCCTTAACTTTGGTTTGCAGATCTCCGTGATGCCCGGCTTCGTCCGGCGCCTCCACGTGTATGAAGACAAACTCAAGGCCACTACGCAACTTTTCCAGAGCCTTCAGCGTCCTTCCCCGGAAATCAGTATGCATATCTCCGGGGGCTCCAGGAAGTTGAACGGCCTCAAGGCCGACAGAGAGGGCTAACCCCTTAATTAAATCCACAACGGAAACAACTGCCCCGTTCAGGCCATACTTATCATAAAAGCTGTCCAACTCAAGTTTTCTGCCCTGGCCCCAAAACCAGATTGAATTGGCCGGTTTCTGTCCCCGGGCCATTCTTTGTCTGTTAACCGGGTTATCCCCTAAAAAAACAGAGCTTTCCATCATTAATTTTCTCAAAATATCACTTTCAGCCCCGGACGGCAGGTAATCACGGATAACTTTACCAAAAATATCGTGTGGCGGTGTCAGGTTAAAATTTTGCGGCCCATCCCGCCAGACCATGAGATGACGGTAACTTATTCCTCCATAGAACCGAAACCTCGCATTGCCAAGCCTGCGGTTAAGCTCATCCATCAACAAATGGGCTGCCGAGGTATCAATTTCCCCGGCGCTGTAATCTAACATTACCTTATCCGTGTAAGCCACGTCTGTGGAAAGAGTTACCAGATTACAGCGAAAGACCGTATCACCGGGTGCCAGTTTTACGTCCATCGCCACGGCTTCGATCGGTGCACGGCCGGTATAATAGCGGACAGGGTCGTATCCCAATACGGAAAGGTTGGCCACATCGCTTCCCGCCGGCAGGTTATCGGGAATACTTTTAACCATCCCTAGTTCGCCTTTTTGGGCGAGCCTGTCCATCCACGGGGTGCGGGCATACTGAAGCGGCGTTTTCCCTCCCAGCACCTCCAGCGGATAATCGGGCATGCCGTCTCCAAGGACAACAACGTATTTCATGACTTACTCCCTTCCATGCTGCAAATATTTTTTTCGGTTGTGCTCTGCTAATGCTTTATACCGGTTATGTTCCTGCAATGTGGTGCTGAAATAGTGGGCTCCGCTGCCGTCCTCCCTGCTGACGAAATAGAGGTAATCCTCCGGTGCAGGATAAAGAGCCGCTCTTAGGGCATAGAGGCTGGGGGAGGCGATGGGGCCAGGAGGCAGTCCGGGGTATAGATATGTATTATATGGTGAATCTATCTCCAGATCCGCATAGGTCAGAAAGGCTCTTATTTCACCAAGGGCATACTGCACGGTGGCACAGGATTGAAGGAGCATATTTTGTTTTAAACGATTGTGAAACACGGCCGCTATGAGCGGTTTTTCCTCCCTGACGCGGCCCTCCCTTTCGATCAGAGAAGCCAGGGTAATCGCTTCGTGTATCGTCAGCCCCAGTTCCGCGGCCCTGCTCCGGTATCTTTCATTGAATACACCGGCAAAACGCTGCAGCATTATGGTGATGATATCATCAGCGTTTGACTCCGGAAATACCTCATAAGTGTCGGGAAACAGATAACCCTCCAGCCTGTGATAAACCCCGGCTGGAATTTCGTCAAGAAAAGCAAAGTTATCGTTATAATATTGCCGGCTGGCCTCCTTAAATAAATCCGCGGCTGCAAGGCCTGCCGCGTCAAGCCGGGCAGCGATCTGTTCCATAGTAAATCCTTCCGGGATGGTAAAGCGGCGCGTTTCTTTAAACACGACCCCTTGCTTAAGTTCTTCAAGGATATCCGCCAAGCCCATTGCCGGATTTAACATGTAGCGGCCGGCCTGTAAATGCTGGTCATAACCATGGTAACGGGCATACAACTGAAACAATAAGGCGCTTTTAATAATTCCTTCTTCCTCGAGCAGAACGGCAATATCGGCCGCGGAGTAATTCAGCGGAATTACTATTTCTTTTTTCGCATAATTTACGCCGTTATACTGTGCGATCCCGACAACCGGCAGCAAAAGCATATTAATTTGCCAGTAAGCCAGCGATAACAGCAACAGTAAAGTCGACAGAAATGCAAACGCGATATGCATTCTCTTCATAACTTATTCCTCATATTTATTCCCAGGTATTGGATAATCGCTCAATCGCTACCGAAGAAACCCTCTGCCATTCATCTTCATCGTCAATCAGCTGAAAGGATGTTTCGCCGTCATCCTCCCGGTAGATACGAAAAAGCACTGCCATCTCCTCCGGCGCCTCACCGTTTGTTTCGGAATCGCCTTCATCTTCATCTTCATCTTCATC
>DMPF01000232.1:0-358 GCA_003456095.1 Bacillota bacterium | reverse complement strand
ATCTTCATCTTCATCTTCATCATGCGCAAATATGTATTCTGTTTCTTCCTCTCCTTCTGCATCATCATCTTCTTCCTGCATCGGCAGCATAACGGCGTACTCCTGATCTCCAACCAAAAAAGAGTCGATCATTAGAAAGTCAAAGGCGTCTCCCTCTTCGTCAATCAATGTAACAATGTGATCATCCATGTCCATTAAAGCAATCCCTCCCATTTACTTTACTTTACCCTATCCCCCTGTCACTAATCCGCGTAAGGTTTTCTTTGCATGTAACCCTCCAGAATAAGTACAGCGGCAATTTTGTCAACAACCTTCTTACGATCAGCGCGCCTCATGCCGGCCTCCAGCAGGGTACGCT
>DMPF01000030.1 GCA_003456095.1 Bacillota bacterium | reverse complement strand
CGCCTGTTGCACCGCCCGTAGTGCCGCCGGCACCCGTGGTCGGGAGGACCGATACTGCTGTCTTTACTCTGGTGGCTGGCACCGCTACAATAGCGCCTGTTGTTGACGTAGTAAGCCGCGCCTTTGCCGATCCGGCGGTGCCTATTGCTACCATTATCGTTCCTCCGGCCGTTGTGGCGGATAATGTCCGGGTTGAGATGCCCCATACCCTGATCAATGCGGCTGCGGCTGATCCCAAGCCCTTGCGCATTGAAGCCCCGGCATTTACCGTGCAGCTACCGGAACAGATATTCCGTCTGCCTGTGATTGTGGATGCGGTTGGCGCAGGGAGGCCTTTTTCCCTGAATCTTGCCGCGAACGACGTTACGGTAGCAGCGGCGCCCGCTGTGACCGCGGCCGTAGCCGTGCTGCCCGATGCGCCTGCCTACTCCCCGCCGCTCCAGGTCTTCCAGCTGGCGCTCACTGTGGATGCGCCGGGTGTTCCCGCCCGTAACATCAGAGATTTTGGCGGCGGTATAGTCGACTTTGGCGCCCTTTACACGAATGCCGAACTGGCCGCGGCGGCTGTAGCTGATGAACGTGTGCTTAACTTCTACCGCTTTGCCGATAACGCCCTGCAACCGCAGCTTACCTGGGTGGATAGCGGAGCCAACAGAGCGACGGGCTGGTTTCATGGCTTTAGCCGCTTTGCCCTGATCGCTTACCAGCGGAGCTTTACGGATATAGTCGGCCACTGGTCGCAGTCCCATGTGGAGCTGATGGCTGCCAAGCATATTATCAGGGGCGTGGACGCCGTAAACTTTGATCCGGAACGCAATATCTCCCGGGCTGAGTTTGCCGCGCTGTTGCAGCGCACCGTTGGCTTAAGAGAGGCCGTTGGCGACCCCGTTTTCCGAGATGTCAGACCGGCGGCGTGGTATTTCGGCGCTGTCCAGGCAGCGGCAGCAGCTGGCCTGGTGAAGGGTTATGATGGCGAGTTCCGCCCTGCTGCAGCTATTTCGCGCCAGGAGATGGCTGTGATGATGGCACGGGCACTTGACCGCCTGGGTGTTCAGGTTGACTTAACGCAAGCCCAGGTTGACAGCAGCCTTGCCGGGTTCGCCGACAGGGATGCTATTAGCGAGTGGGCACGTGAAGCTGTATCTGTCACGGTAACATTTGGCATTGTCAGAGGCAGGACTGCTACCACCTTCGCACCAACAGCCAACGCTACCAGGGCGGAGAGCGCCACCATGCTGCAGCGCACGGTGGAGAGTGCAGGTCTATTAAAATAGCAGAACCGTTTGCTATTTGCAGCTCTGTCTTGGTCTTGGAAGAGTAAGGAATGGCTGCATCCTTTCTTGTATAGAAAGGGGCAGCCATTTTTTTTTTTTTTGTTAAATCTATGCGTCAGATAAAAATATAAAAGGTTTCCTCCAATATTTGTCGAAATTAAAACAATATATTTGGCAGGAGGTAGCCAAGAGGTAGTATGGAACATAGGATAGGAAAAAAGAAGAGGCAGCCGGAAAATAACAAGCTTAAGGAAAAGCCGCTGCTGTTTCTGAATATGCGCATGTTTATCTGGCCGGCTCTAGCTCTGCTTTTGTTGCTTACTCCGGTGATGCGCGGCCTTTTTTTTGAGCCTGATCTGATGCTCAGTTTTATCTTTACCGCGGTGCTGGCTCTACTGGTGGCAGGCGATATGCTGCTGCGCAGACCGCGCTTAAGCTTAAATCTTTTTGACGCCGCAGTTTTTGCGCTGGTGCTGGCTTACCTTGCGGGTACCATCGCCGCGGTGGACACCAGGGGAGCGCTAATCGAGGTTTTAAAATACCTGCAGTATGCCCTCGTCTTCTTCGTTGTGGCTTACCTTGTGCGCTCCCTGCGGGAGATGCATGCCGTCATCGCCATACTCTACAGCGCCACCGTGCTTGTGGCCGCGCTGGGGGTGCTGGCGGCGATCGGCTTGTTTCCTTTTCCGCTGCTTTTGACGGAAGGGCGATCAGCTCTACACTGCAGTATCCAAACACGCTGGCCTCTTACCTGGTGGCCGGGTTTGTGCTGGGCCTGGGTCTCTGGTCTGCGTCAGGCAGTCTTTTCTTTCGCCTTTTTGTGCCGGTGGGTAACTTTTTGCTATTGCTGGTGATCTTTAACACTTTTTCCCGGGGGACATGGTTGTTGATCCCGTTCCTGTTACTGCTCTTCTTGCTCCTGCTGGCGCGCCGGGAACTGTTAAAAAATGTATATATCATTTTTCTGGTTACCGCCATCTCCTTTTTGGTGGGGCGCTCCTTTATCCCGGCTCTCGCTGCCGCTGACTTCAGGAGAGCGGCCTACCTGGTCATCCTGGGGTTAGTCCTCTCCTTTGCGGGTGCGCTTTTGTACGAGATCATAACCCGCATCGTGAAGCGGGGGGATGCCGAGGAGCGCAGCCGCGGCATCCTCGTCAATATCATCATTGTTTTTATGATCATCAATATCGGTGCGTACATCTACTATGCCTTTACCACCCTGCCGGCTCTCTCCGGTCAGGTGATGCCCCGGCGCCTGCTGGAGTATACCCAGACGGCACGGCCGGGAGATTTGAGTTTTGAATCCAGGCTTGATATGAAGATCACAGCGCTGCGCATCTTTCGCGATCATCCGGTTGCCGGGATTGGCGGCCGGGGCTGGGCTTCCCTCTACCATCAATACCAGCCCCTGCTCTTCTATACAACGGAGGTGCACAACCATTATCTTCAGGTCCTGGTCGAGGCGGGCATAATCGGTTTCCTGGCCTTCGCCGCGATCTGGGGTTTTTTCCTGGCAACCCTGTACCGTTTATTTCCCCGCCCCGGGGATGATCCGGAGGAGGATGAGGAGGCAGAGAGGCGCTGGATCCTTGTCTGGACGGCAGGTGTGTCTGCCCTTGGGATGGGATTGCACAGTGCCATCGATTTTGACCTCTCCCTGCCTGCCATGGCCATTTTTCTCTGGAGTCTGCTTGCAGTGGTAAGGGGCCCCATGCAGGCGGACCCGTCGGCTGTGCTTGTGCCGTCTGACCTGCGGGCAGCGGCGGCCGGCTCCACCCCGGCGGCTACCCCGGCGGCTACCCCGGTAATATGGTTTCCCTATTGGGGCGCTTCCCTGTCTATGGTATTTGTGGCCCTGCTCCTTATTTTCCCGGCATACAGGTTCAGCCAGGCGGGGATGTGGGGGGCGAAAGGAGCGCAGCAGATCGAGGCGGGCGATCTTTTCATGGCCAATGAGCATTACATGCAGGCTGTGCGCCTGGATCCGTTCCAGGCCACCTACCGCGCCGACCTGGCCCAGCTCTACAGCGTGGCCGGCGTAAACGAGGGTGACCAGCTCCTGATCGAAAAGGCCTATTACCAGGCGGCGGCGGCGGCGGCGCTCAAGCCCTACGATCCCGTTATTGCCTCCAAGCTCATCAATGTCTACCAGTTGTTGGGGGAAAAGGACAGGGCTATCGCCAAAGCCGACATACTGCTGGCGGTAAATCCCTTGAATATTGCCAACTATGAGCTGGTTATGGAACTGAACTTTGGGCAAGCCCTGGCGCTGCTTGCCCAAGCGCGCCGGCCAGACGCCCAGGTCAGGGCTGAGACCATGATCAGGGCAGGGGCCATGCTAGATGAAAGCGTGGCGCGGCTGAGGCGGCAATATCCTGCCGGTCCCATCTACTGGGGTGGGAGGACACTCTATTATTCCGACCGCATCTCCCTGCGCGTAGCCCAGGCGCAGACGATTCTGGAGGCGCTTACCGGTGCGGCTCCGCGCAGCACGGGCACGCCCGGGGCTGGAGCGCAACCAGCGCATCCGGCGCAACAGGCTCAAGCGGTGCTGCCGCATGCAAAGGAAGTCTTGCGGGAGTTGGCTGTCGGACAGAAAGGCGGGGAAACGGCCGGCGCAGAGATCAAAATAGAGGCGCTGATCTGGCTGGTCGCTGCCGCTCACCTCGATGGTGGCCCGGATGCGGCTGCGCTGCTGTTGGCGGCGCTTACCCCGGCAGACCAACAGGCATATATTGCCGAAGAAGCATACTGGCTGGTAAAATTACTTATAGCAGAGGAGGGTTCTTAAATTAAAATGAAAGAAACGATTCACAATAACACAGAGCAGCGGGAGATAATGCTGCAGCGGGACGGAATGTTGGACGAAATAGACCTGCGTAGTATTATCCAGATGCTGAATAAATGGCGCTGGTATATCGTCCTTATAGTGATCCTCTCCCTCGTTTCTGCCGGGCTGATCAGTTTCTTCGTAATTGTCCCGGTATTTGAAGCCGGCACCTCCATTATGGTGGTGCAGACCCGCCCTGCCCAGCAATACCGCGACACCGGCATCGAGGAGACGGTTGCCGAGCTTTCCCGCTTGCCGGAGATTACCATTAACAATGTGGTGCGCCAGATCAGAAACCCCGAGATCATGTCCAGGGTAATCGGCGAGTTAAAGCTTAACCATGAAATTTATACAGCGGCATGCCTGCTGGCCATGAG
>DMPF01000034.1 GCA_003456095.1 Bacillota bacterium | reverse complement strand
GAACTGCTGCTCCTCCACAAGTTTCTTTAAATCATTGTTACTGGAAGCTATAATGCGTATATTAATCTTACGGGGACTGGCATCTCCAATTCGGAAAATTTCCTGCTCTTGGATGACCCGGAGCAATTTAACCTGCAGTCCCAGGGACATTTCCCCGATCTCATCAAGCAGGACAGAACCATTGTTACAATATTCAAAGATGCCCACCTTGCCACCCTTGCGTGCCCCTGTAAAAGCCCCATCCATGTAACCGAACAGTTCTGATTCAAGGAGATTTTCCGGTATGGCGCTGCAGTTAATTTTTATAAAAGGTCCCCCGTTACGGGAACTTGATTTGTGAATAACCTTGGCAATTATCTCTTTGCCTACACCCGTTTCCCCCGTTATTAAAACGTTGGAATCAACCATGGCTACCCTTTGGGCCAGTTCCAGCACCCTGTGCATCTCCGGGCTTTGTGCCACAATATGATCATGGGCCAGTTGGCGCGCGCGCAAATCCTCCAGTTCTGAGCAAAAGAGCTCCTTGAAGCTGCGGTAATCTTTAGCCTGCGCCTTGAGGTTGTTTAACTCAGTCATATCCCTGATATTGCATATTACCTTGATCACATTGCCGTTTTCATCAAATACGGGATTACCAGTGATTAATACTTCTTTACCTGTTTTAATTTTCTGCTTGATTGTCACAGGCTTTTTACCCTCAAATACCATTAACCCTACCGCGGGATAGATATGACGTTTTTTCTCCAGCTCACGGATGTTTTGGCCCACCCCAGAATCTTCGGGAGGCAACCCGCTGATCTGACGGTAAGCCTTATTCACCCTCAATAATGTTCCGTCGGCATGGATAATGCCGATACCGTCAAATGAGGATTCGATAATGGCCTCCAGTTCTGTGTTTAACTCTTTTTCTTTCTGCAATTCCTGACGCAGGGAATAGAGCTCTGATACATCCTGGAAAACTCCCACTACCCCCACAATCTGCCCATCTCTGATAATGGGTGAACGGTTGGAGAGAACTGTAACATTACCAATTTTAACAATTTTAGCTAATTCGGACTGACCGGTGCGCAGTACATCAGGCAAGCCGGAATTGGGGATAACGCAGGAAATAGGCTGACCAAGGATTTCATTACCCTTAAGAGAGAGAATCCTCTCTGCCGCCTTGTTGATCAGAACTATCTGCCCTTCCTTGTTCACGGTTACAATACCGTTATGTGCTGCGTTGACGATATCTGCAAGTTCCTCATATTGCAACAGGAACCACTCTGAAACAGTCACAACAATCAGCCTCATTCCTTGATAACTCACTCGCTATCATTATAACTTATCTTTCACACCCTTGAAATATATTTTGTTAAACAATATTCAAAAGGTAAAAGGGGTTTTAGGCAAAACACTGTAACCTGCGTAACAAAATAGCGTATTGCCCGTTCACTTCCTGCTGAATTGTATCCATCTGTTCTGCGGTGAGGTGCTGGTAGCGGCGCTGTAGTTTCAGATAAGCGGAGATGGGCGTTCCGTCAGACCCATGGTTAAGGGTGTATTTAACCCCGCTTTCCACTTCGTAAAGAGGAAATATGCCTGTAAATACCGCGAGGCGGGAGATCATTGCCGATGCATTGTCCTTCAGTCCCCACCCGTCCAGGCAGGGTGTAAGAATAATGATAACCCGCGTTCCCTTGATATCCTTTGCTTTTTTTACTTTACGCACAAGATCATCCGGAAAGCCCACGGTTGCTGTTGCCACATACGGGATCTGGTGGGCAGCCATGATCTCTGTCAGGTTTTTTTTCATGGTGGGCTTGCCACCTGGTGTTGATGTAGTGTAAGCGTAACGGGGAGTGGATGAACTTTTCTGCGTTCCCGTATTCATGTAGCCCTCGTTATCCATGCAAAAATATATAATATCTTCTCCCTGTTCTGCGGCTGAAGAGAGGGCCTGGAAACCAATATCATAGGTTCCCCCGTCCCCTGCAATGGCGATAACATGAATATGTTCTTTTCCCTTGACCTTAAGCGCCCGTTTAATCCCTGCGGCGGAGATAGCGCTGGTCTCCAGCGTGGTTTGGTAAACAGGTATACGCATGGAACTATACGGTTGGGGCCCGGAAATGATGGCCGCACATGAAGGAGGAACCACCGCGATTGTCTGCGGACCCAACGTATTTAAGACGTAACGAAAGGCCAGGGCCTGACCGCAGCCAGGGCAGGCTTGGTGACCGGAGTTAAAGACTTTCTCCTCACAGATATCATAATATCTGGCATTCTTTCCTTTGTTCTCCACCTTACTCACCTACCCAAATAGAATTTGATACTACTTCCTCTTGCCTCGTTCTTTGAACGAGCCCCTGAATCAAGGAAGGAGAAACATTGAGACCGCCCACACCCACAAGGTAGCCGTAGATGGCGGGAGCGTTTTCCATGCCGTAAAGGGCTGCTTTTACTTCCTGATGCAGGACGCCACCCAGGCCGGGGGAAAAGTTGCGATCCATAACCATGACCCGGGGCACTCCCCGAAGCAAATTTTGCATCTTTTGCACCGGAAAGGGACGAAAAAGACGTACCTTCACAAGCCCTGCGGCAATACCCTGCTCCCGCATCATATCTACCGCTTCCCTGGTCGTGCCGGCCATGCTTCCCATGGTTACAATGAGCACTTCTGCCTCCTCGCAGCAATATGCTTCCACCAGTTCATAACCTCTGCCGGTCAGTTCATTCCACTCCATATCAGCCTTTTCCGCTACCTGCAGCGTTTGTTCCATAGCTTCTCCCAGGTACTTGCGGTGCCGCCAAAACATCTCCTGGTTGACTACATTCCCCCAAGAACGATTAATGGAGGGATCGAGATATATTTCAGGGGCAAATGGAGGCAGGTAGGAATCTACCACTGAACGGGAAGGGACTTCGACCACCTCAAGGGAGTGGGAGACATAAAATGCTTCATGTATAACCATGGCCGGCAGTGAAACCTGCTCTGCAGTCCGGTAGGCCTGCAGCACCGTATCCAGCGATTCCTGCGCGCTTTCCGTATAATAATGTATCCAACCTGTATCCCGCTGAGCCAAGCTGTCTGTTTGGTCAGGCCAGAAGCCCCAAGGGGAACCAATCGTGCGGTTTACGTTGGC
>DMPF01000004.1 GCA_003456095.1 Bacillota bacterium | reverse complement strand
GCGCTGTCACTTTTGATGCGGAACCATGCGGGAATGAGGATCCGTATGGCTGCCTGGCCAGTTTCTACCTTACCCGGTCTCCCTGTGCCCGTATGCATGGCGCTTTTGCTGCTCTGAAGCGGTGGGGAGAGCTGATTGAAGAGTATGGCATTGATGGTGTTATTTTCTATTGTTTGAAATTTTGTGATTCCTGGTATTACCTGGGGCAGATACTAAAAGAAAAAATAAAGCATACACCGGTACTCATCCTGGAGGGGGAGTATACGGCAGGCAGTGGAAGCGGGCAGATGCGCACTCGCCTCGAAGCCTTTTTGGAGATGCTCAGCCGCAGGGAATAGCCCTAACCGCTGCTAGGTTTTTGACTGCTGCGACGGGGGATGGTGGCATGGATGGGTTATGGGCTGTTTAAAAAAAATACGGGCATAGGCAAGCTTAAAGAAAAAATTGTCGGCAACAGGAACAAACGACTGTTGCGCTGGCCGTTCCTCTATCTTCTGGGCCGGGAAGCTGTACGCCGTGGCCTGATCAAGTTTCCTTATCGTGCCAACGCTATGCTGGTAGAATACGGCATGGAACATCTAAGAAAAGCCTACCAGCGCAAAACGGCCCTGGTATGGAGCAGCGCATTTTCTCCTACGGAGCTCTTTTATGCCCTGGGAGTGAACCACTTTTCGCCGGAGGTAACCGCTGCTGTTACCGCCTCTTTCGGCTTTCAGGAAAAATTGCTTAAGGAGGCGGAAACTAACTGGTGGGGGCGTGACAGCTGTTCCTTCCATCGCTGCGCCATGGGAGGAATACTGCTTGACTATTTCCCCCGCCCCCGGGCGTTCTGTGCCAGTACCCATCTCTGTGACGGGGGCGTTTTACTTTTTAATAATCTGGCGGCGCGTTACCGCCTGCCCATGCTGCTGCTTGACATTCCCCTGCGGCAGGATCAATATTCCCTTGATTATGTGGTGCGGCAATTAAAGGAGATTATTAGCGCACTGGAAGCTTGCAGCGGGAAAAAAATGCAGGAAGAGAGACTGGAGGAGGCGGTAGCCTGTGCCGATGCGGCGCGCCGGGAACTGGAGGTGGTCAACCGCTGGCGCAGTCATCCCCTCTCTCTTTTTGGTGCCCGCCAGGCTTTGGCTTATCTGTATCTTTATCATAACGGTGTGGGCAGCCCGGTGACGCCCAAAATCTATAACACACTGGCGCATGAGTTGCATATGAAAATAAACGAAGCGGCAACAACCGGAGCAAAACCTCCCCGTTACCGTCTCCTCTGGCTGCACCTGCCTCCTTTGTTTCGCGGCAATAACATACTGGCCTATCTGGAGGAGCAAGGAGCGAAGGTTGTTTTTGAGGAATTCAGCCATGTTTACTGGGGACCGATGGAGCCGCACAAGCCCCTGGAAGCCATAGCCCGGCGCATGCTAGCCCATTTCGGTTATGGTCCCATCGAGCGGCGGCTGCACGTCATCAAAACAATGGCAGAAAACTTTGCGGTGGATGGGGTGATTCATTTCTCCCACTGGGGCTGTCGTCAGAACAGCGGTTCGCTAAAGATTATCCGCGATTATCTGCGCCGCGAGGGGATACCTCTGCTGCTGCTGGATGGCGATTGTGCGGACAGCCGCAATAATGCCCCGGGACAGCTGCGCACCAGAATTGACGGTTTTTTGGAGATGCTTGCAAAGTAGGGAACGCCAAAATAACAAAGGGAGGGTCCAGCCTTGCCGGTAGCAGGTATTGATGTTGGTTCACTGTCAACCGAAGTGGTGATATTGCATGAGGGGAAGATAGCCGCTGCGGTAATGCTGCCCACCGGCGCCAACAGCCGGACGGCGGCAAACCGGGCCATGGAGCAGGCTTTATCCCAAAGCGGTTTTACCCTGGATGCGCTGGAAAACGTGGTGGCGACCGGGTATGGAAGGGTAAGCGTCCCTTTTGCCCACGCCAAAGTAACGGAGATAACCTGCCATGGCCGCGGTGCGCATTTCCTGGATCCGGAGGTACGCACCGTCATCGACATCGGCGGCCAAGACAGCAAAGTGATCTGCCTGAACAAGCAGGGCAAGGTTGTGGACTTTTTGATGAACGATAAATGTGCCGCCGGCACGGGCCGCTTTCTCGAGGTAATGTGCCAGGCGCTGGAGGTGGGCCTGGCTGATTTCTCACGGCTGGCGTTAATTACCGTGGAAGCGGTCCCGATCAGCAGCATGTGCACAGTCTTTGCCGAATCGGAAGTTATCTCCCTTATTGCCGATGGTTATCCCCGGGAGAAGATTATTAGGGGGATTATTGCCTCTATCGTGGAAAGGACCGAGGCAATGGCCGGCCGCATCGGCGTTGTGGAAAAGGTAATGATGACCGGCGGGGTGGCCAAGAACAGGGGAGTAGTAGAGGCTTTGCAGGACGCGCTGGGGGTAAGGATAGCATTGCCGGAAGATCCGCAGCTGGTAGGGGCCCTGGGTGCGGCCCTGCTGGCCCAGGATGGCCAGCAGGGCCGCACCACCATGTCCCTCTAGCTTACTCTTTATGCTTTGCCGGCAGGGATAAGCCCTGCCACCCGGAGACGGCGCCGCACCTGCATTGCCACCGCTACGGCAGCAAAAAGCTTTACCAGGTCAAGGGGAATAAAGGGCAGAACGCCTGCGATCAGTGCCTTAGGCAGGGTCATGCCGATGATCAGGGTGAGCTGCAGCACCCCCAGCGCATAAATAGCCAGCAGGCAGAGCAGCATGCCTGCAACCATATTAACATATGAATCGCTTTGCTCCACAATTCTGCCCAGAATGTAGCCTCCTAAGACAAATCCCCAGAGATACCCGCCGGTGGGTCCCACGATCATGTGCAGACCTCCCTGCATGTTGTGAAAGACAGGCAGACCAATTGCTCCGAGAAGAACATAGATAAAAAGGGAGATGGCGCCCCAGCGTGCTCCCAGGATTGCCCCTACTAAAAAAACGCCGAAAACCTGGCCGGTAAGGGGCACGGGACTGAAGGGCAGGGGGATGGATATTTGGGCCAGCAGAGCCATAATGGCGGCAAAAAGCCCGCTTAAAATAAGATTACGGGTGGATTTCATCCTTTAAAATTGCTCCTTTCTTAATCTGCATAATGCTCACTTCATTAATTCATGATTACTTCTCCGGTGGTGAAACTTTTTCGCTCACCGGTTTCTGACTCCACTACAATGGCGCCATTGTCATCCAGTTCACTGGCTGTTCCGGTAAAAGAAAAGCCGGGACCCTGAACCTTGATGCTGCGGCCCAGCGTAATATCATATTCCCGCCAGCGGGACAGGACAGAAGCTGTTCCTTTCTCTAAATAGATGGCGTAGAGTTCGTCGAAATGTTGCAATACCCCTGCCGCTACGGCAAGGCGCGATACTACCACACCTTCGTTTTCCAGCAGCAGGGAGGTGGCCGACTGGCGCAGTTCAGACGGAAAGTCTTCCATTGCCATATTCACATTGATACCGATCCCGGCTACGAGATAATGCACCAGATCGATCTCCGCCTTGATCTCACAGAGGATCCCGCAAACCTTGCGCCCCCCGATGAGCAGGTCATTGGGCCACTTGATTCCGGGTAAGAGCCGTGGCAAAACAGAGCTGATGCCGCGGCAGGCGGCCGCTGCAGCCAAAAGGGTAAGGGGAGAAGTGTGCTGCGGGGAAACAGGGGGTCTGAGCAGCAGGGAAAGATAGATACCCTTTCCCTGCGGTGAAGACCAGTGGCGTCCCATCCTGCCCCGGCCCGTTTCCTGGAGCTCTGCCACGACCACTGTGCCTTCCGCTGCTCCTTCCTCAGCCATCTCCTTCAGCACATTGTTTGTGGAGCCAACACGATGGTAATGATGGATAAAAGAGGGGTTGGGGGCGATTATCTTTGTGTGCAGCTTTTCGCCCAGTTCCCCGGGGTAGAGCAGGTCCGGTATCTTCTGCAGCAGATAGCCGCGGCGTGGGCTGCCTGTTATATTGTACCCCTTCTCCTGCAGAGCGTGGATATTTTTCCACACGGCGGTACGGCTGATGCCGAGCTGCCGTGCGATGACCTCTCCGGAAAGGGGGTCCGGACTGCTTTTTTTCAGCAGACTGATTATCTCCTCACGCAATTTTCCTGCTCCCTTCGCCATAAATATAATAATTTATCACCAAAGTATTGTCAACTATATATTCTCAAAGGTTAACAAATAATTTCGGGACACAAATAATTTCGGGACAC
>DMPF01000123.1 GCA_003456095.1 Bacillota bacterium | reverse complement strand
ATCTGCCGGTCACCCAGCATACTGCAGCATGCCTGCGCGGCTTCGATTATTTTTGACTCGCGCACGGAGATATGCTTCCCATCAGATATTTGCCCTTCCCTGACCATTATTATAAACTTTACTTCTCACCGGGACAATGCCAGTCGGATCTTAATAATAGGGTAAACAGAGAAGCAAACAGGGGGTTATTGCAGCTTATCTCACTCTGCAATATTATATCGCCTCTTTTCTGATTGCCAAAAAATCTTCTGCAAAGATCTTGCCGCAGCGGTCAAAGCTGTTCCCTGCCACAAGGTTTTTCAAGCTGCAAATACCACTCGTCCAACTCGCGAAATGTGGGGTTCTTCTCTCACCGCCGGCAAACAGTTATTAAGGCACGTAGAATATCTTTACCAACCGGGATATTGTCCATGCATTCAGCATTTAGTTGCTGTTGTGTTGTTTAAAGACGCCCTCATTCAATGTGCCGACTTCCCAACCCGCCTCCAGAACTCCCCGCTGCATCGCCACTTTTTTTAGCAGCTCTTCACTGTTAACACGCGGCGGCAGCCGCAACAAAAAATCAATGGTAATGACATTGTCTTTAAAGGTTTCAATATATTCGGGCGTACCCATATCCACCCTGGCTATCTGAACGCACAGCTCGCCAAAAGTCGAGCTGATGCGCCCAAGCAGCTCCGGCTTGTCGATACCTCTGACCCACAGGCGTCGCATGTTTTTCGCACGGGCAAAAGAGCCTTCCATGCCGCGCAGCAGAATCAGGCTTATCAGTACCATTAAAGTAGCCAGCAGCGCTCCTGCATAAAAACCGATACCTACAGCCAAACCGATGCCGGAAACAATCCAAAGGCTGGCCGCCGTGGTAAGACCGGTAACTGTACTACCGTGGCGCAGGATCGTGCCGGCGCCGAGAAAACCCACCCCGGTGACAACCTGGGCGGCAATACGGGCAGGGTCGTTGACCACACCCTCTCCCGTCATAGCGCCAAACCCATACGCGGAAATGATCATGATCAGCGATGAACCCACGCAGACAAGGATGTGCGTGCGAAAACCGGCAGGGCGCTGCTGTGTTTCCCGCTCGTAGCCGACGATGGCGCCGAGAACAAGGGAAAGGAACAGGCGCAGAGCTATCTCTCCGTAAGTTATTGTAAGCATAATGCCTCCTTCGTTCCTACAAAGGCACAACAACTAGGTCATCGGGGATCGGGCTGAGTTTTTCCGGTCCGCCGGTTGTCACATGCCAGGCATTTTCCAGGCCCACCATCCCCTTTCCCGGAAAAATAAACTTTGGCTCCAGGGCGATAACCATCCCCTCCGTCAGCGTAAAAGGCGAGGCCTGGCCGAGCACAGGCAGTTCGTCGATCTCCAGGCCGATGCCGTGTCCGATAAACTTTACCTGTTCCCGTCCATAGCCCATAAAGTTTTCCTCCAGACCCATTTCCGCCGCCATAGCCACGGCGAGGCAGTAGAGCTCCGCGCAGGAAGCACCGGGAAGTGCCTTTTTGATGATTTCGTCCTGAATCTCCACCGCCGCGGCGTAAGCCCTTTGCAGCTCTGGGGGCAGCGACCCGATGGAAAAGACGCGTGTATGATCAACGATATAACCCTCACAGATGGCGGCATAATCCACGCCGATCGGTTCATGGGGCGCAAGCGTTTTCCAACCGGCTCCCTGCGGACAGGCCGTGGTCACACCGCTGCCGCCGGTGCAGCTATCCACAAAAGTATGCAGGGCCCCGTTTTCTCCGGCGTAAACATGCCCGAAAAACATCTCCGCGTTGAAAGCACGCATGCGCAGTACCCCCTGATGCCCGCCGCGGCGGTGCAGGTTTTCTATCTCCGCTGAAAGAAAAAGCTCCGCCTTGCCGGATTGCAAAAGGGCTGGAATCTGCCGGTTTACCGCAAGGGCAAACGCACCGGCCCGACGGAAACAGTCCAATTCATATGCCGATTTAAGCATACGGATCTCCCGCAGCAATATGGAGGCATCGGCAAACTCCATACCGGGGAAAAGCTTACGCAGACGCCGGTAAATATTAACCGGAAGCACGTCCCATTCCAGTCCGACCCTTTTAAATCCTTTATAACCGTGCGCAGCCAAGGCGGCAGGGAGGTCCTGAAAGCCGCCCATGGGTAAAATCCCCGTCCAGGCAGATTCCTCCCGGGCCCGCCCGTAGTTGCGGCGCACCAGATAAATAGGCTCACCCTGGGCCGGCACCGCAAAAAAACCCTGTTGCATGGAACCGGCAAAATAAAAGAGGTCCGTATTTTCCATAATAAAGACAGCATCCAGGTCCCCGGCTTGCAGCCCGGCCTGCAAGCGCTTCAGCCTTTCTTGTAATTCCAACAGCGGCGTAATCTGCAAAATACCCACCCCCATGTCATTTATCTTAAATCAAGGACGCGGCTCTTGTCAACTAATGCCTTTTTTTACAAAAAGACCGGGAATTATTTCCCGGGCAATAAACCTATTTAATGCGTTTTTCCGACATCTCCGGCGCAGCGGTCAATATTGCGCAGCGGTCAAGACCGTTCCCTACGGGGGTGGGCGCGAAGCCTCTTACCTCCTGCTTCTTGCATCATCATCCACCAGGCCAGCAGGAGTATGAACGGTGTGGCAACCTGGGTCATGGTAAAAAAGCCTGCGCCCCAGGCATCATTGATATAACCCCAGAGGACGAGGGGGTTGGCGCGGAAAGTTTCTTCCAGAGCGCCACGCAGCAGCGAATAATAAAAAATAAACGCCCAGAACAGCATGCCGGGAGGGCCCGGGTGTTTCCGTGCCAGGTAATTATGCAGCAGAAGAGAAAAAAGGCCGATCAGGGAGCCGTAAAGTTGTGCCGGATGCCGTTCAAAGAAAAAAAGTTCCGCCGGGCGCCCGAGAATTTCCTGGTTAAAGATATTGGCAATACGTACCAGCATGTAGCCAATGGCGATACCCGGCACGGCAAGGTCCATTGCCCGCCTGAGATCAAGGCGGCAGTGCCCGGCATAAAGCCTGGCGGCAAGCAGGCCGCCCAAGAGTCCGCCGTGAAAGGACAGACCTCCCCGGTCGATACGCACCATCTCCAGCGGGTTGTTTAAATAAGCAGGCAGGTTTGTCAGCACATATACAGCCCTTGCTCCGACAATTCCGCCGATTAGGACAACCAGCACTATGGTTAAAAGGGTTTCTTCCGGCAATCCTTGCCTGGTACCGTTTTTTACGAAATAATAACCGCCCAGGATAAAGGAGACGGCCATCATCAGCCCATACCAGCGTATCGCTATGGGACCAAGGAAAACGATAATAGGATTAATATCTTCAATTAACATTTTTCATCTTTCTGGTGGTCCGGCGGCAAGTTTAAAGAAAACGGTCGATAATGCCGGCCAGTTCTTCTTTTTTGCGGAAACCGACGATCTTCTCCACTGCTATGCCATCCTTAAAAAGAATCATGGTGGGGATGGACATTATCCCAAAACGGGATGCTGTATCGGGATTATCATCAACATTGAGCTTTACCACTTTAATTTTTCCGGTATAATCACGGGCCACATCCTCAAGGACAGGCGCCACCATGCGGCAGGGGCCGCACCAGGGGGCCCAAAAATCCACGAGCACAGGCACCGGCGCTCCGAGCACCTCGCCCTGAAACTGAGCATCAATGATCTCCAACGGTTTGCCTTCCATGCTTTTCCCGCTGTGCAAAAGCGGGAATCCACCTCCTTTTGCTTTTTTGTTACTGCTCAGGCTTACATTTACACCAAGGCGCAGGGCGCCTTTTCTGGGCTGCCAGGATCAGTAAAAGATTATCAAGGGCAACCCTGCACCCCTTTTGCAGCCTGAACAGTTAC
>DMPF01000054.1 GCA_003456095.1 Bacillota bacterium | reverse complement strand
TGCATGCTGGAACTGGATGAGGCTGAGCATCTCATCGTCCAAAGAAACCCCTGCCACCGCATCCTGCCGCGCCCGAAAGCTATCTGTGGCCGCTTGCATGGCGTGATGCATGCGCGCCGCTTCACGCCCTTCCACTCCCAGGTTGGCAATCATGCTGCGGTAATAATCATGAAACGTAGCCGTTCCTCCACCCATAAGCGACTGAACTCGCAGCCCGGCAATATTCAGGGCGTTAATGCCATTGCCCGGGCCGGTTGTAGCATTGGCGGCAGCGATCCGGTTCAGGTCGGCGAGGATGTTTGTGTCCAGGGAAAAGGATGCGGCAGCACGGTTTTGCTCGGGCAGCGCCCGGAAAAAGTCATTCCCTAGGGACCCGTCAAGGCCTAAACCGGCCCGGTGCTGCCCGTTCACCGCGCCGACCAACTGATAGACCAGCCTGTCCAGGGCTTCCTGGTAATGGGGGATCACCCGGTTGTATGATTCAAGCAGACCTTCGAGGGTGCCGCCGCTTACATCCAAAACGGCGCCTATATTGTTTACTATGCTAATCCGATCTGCTTCAGTCAGAAGCTCCAGCGGATAATGGTGGTCGTCGTGGAGCAGGATACGGCCCCCGGCCTGCACCTCCAGGGAACCGTTACCTCTTTCGATTACACGGATATTCAGGCGCTTGCTTAACTCTTGCAGCTGCAAATCCCGCTGATCCAGTATTTCGTTGGACCTTTTCCCCAGGGCGTGCAGCTGGACAATTTTCTGGTTTAGCGCCGCTACCTCCGCGGCAATGGTGTTTACTTCCGGCAACACCGCTTCCGTTTCTTTTTGAAGGTCGTATTTTAGCCCGTCCAGCCGCGTGTAAACATCCCGCACCGTCCCGATAAGGGCCTGGGCCTGCTCCCTTAAACTTACCCGCGCCGCAAAACTTTCGGGGTTTACGCTCAGCTCCTGCCAGGCATCAAAAAATTCACCTAACTGGGCGTTGATGCCCGTTTCCCCCGGCTCGAGAAACATCGTCTCGATGCCTCCCAGCGTTTCTCCCAGCCGCCCCCAGTAATGCTCCGCAGTCAGCCCTTGCATCAATTGGTGGGTGTAAAAGCGGCTGGTTACCCTGTCGATCCGTGAAACAGCCACGCCGTAGCCCGGCGGCGTTACTACGCCCGGCACGGCGGGAGGGACCAGCGCCTCAAGCCGAAGAACCTGGCGAGAGTACCCTTCTGTATTGGCGTTGGCTATATTTTGGCCGGCCACCTTGGCGCCCTTCTGCTGCGCATGAAGGGCCCGCCTGCCAATTTCAAAGCTGCCGAATGTTCCGGTGCTCATGCCTTCCTCCTAATATGCTCTATACGCTGGAGTTCAGGATGCCTGGCGGGAAAGGGGTGCCGTTTTCTTTTTCGCCGCTTGCCGCGTAAAAAGTTTCTGCGGCAGGGTAAAAAGCGGCAGTCACCTGATGGATAAAATGTAAATTATGCTGCAGCAACCTTTCGTTGATTTTCTGCACACGGCCCAGAGCGGTAAGGATACCCAGCAGCTCCTGCCGCAGCCCTTCCCAGCCCGGCAAAAGATCCTTTTCCTGCTGCCGGTGCTGCCGCCTTGCTTCCAGATCGTGCATTATTTTGATCAGCTGCCCCTTCTCCCGGTTCAGCGCCTCCAGCTTGGGCGCGTCTCTCCGGACGAGGAGATCCTGGGTGGCTTTTTCCAGGGAAAGAATTTTTTCCAGTATATTCTTTTCTTCCAGCAGAATCTCTTTTAGCATAACGGTATCACCCATCAAAATTTATCCTCCATCTGTTTTAACAGCAACGCGGCCAGCTTTGCGGGATCAACCCGGTATTCCTTATTCTCAATCTGCCGGGCAAGTTGCGCCAGCTTCTCCAGCCGCGCCGGATCCGTTTTCGGCAACTTTGCCAGCGCTTTTTTCAAGCCGGCAATCTCCGCGGAGATCTCCAGGCGGTCAGAACCGCCGGGCACCGCACCAAGCCTTCCCGCCACATTGTTTTGCGCAGGCTTGTAAACTTTATTGATCAAATTAACGAAATCGGGGCGGTTAATTTTCACGGCAATCCACCTTCACTGCTAAACTTTGCCGAACTGAGCTTTACCATTATCCATATCGTCAACACATAAAAAAATTTAAGGGTATCAGTTTGATGGGGAGCGGCGCCCAGCGAAAAACTTTTTTAACAGAGCGGCGCACTGCGCGGCCAGAACCCCTTCCCGCACTTCCAGACGGTGGTTGAGGCGCGGGTCGGCGGGGATATTGTAAAGGGAACCGGCAGCGCCGCCTTTCGGATCACGGGGGCCGTAGACGAGGCGGGATACGCGGGCGAGGACCAGGGCGCCGGCGCACATGGGACAGGGCTCCAGAGTCACATAGAGGGTTGTATGGGACAGACGCCAGCTGCCCAATTTTTTTCCAGCCTCCCGCAGCACAAGGATCTCGGCGTGGGCCGTAGCATCATGTGTGGCCTCACGCCGGTTATAAGCCCTGGCCAATTCGCCGTTTGGGCCCACCAGCAGGGCGCCGACCGGGACCTCTACATTGGCGTAAGCTTCTTCCGCCAGCAAGAGAGCCTGCCGCATGTAATGTTCGTCATCCTTCACGCTTCGCAAACCTCCCGTGTTTGTATGCCGCGC
This sequence comes from Bacillota bacterium, assembly GCA_003456095.1. Classification (GTDB taxonomy): domain Bacteria; phylum Bacillota; class Dethiobacteria; order DTU022; family UBA8154; genus UBA8154. Next base: position 1,241 of record DMPF01000054.1, on the reverse strand, counting down.
ATATCCATCTTCCCACAACAGGCAAAAATAGTAAAGTAAAAATAACGTTAAAATTAAGTAAAATTATTAGGAAAATTTGAAAAAATATATTGACAACTATATCCTTAATTTAATATAATGTCACTAGTTATCGCCGGCCGCTTCACGTGCCGCCATACAACTGAAAAAAAGGTCAAGGAAGTTATTCCTGGATCGATAAAGGCAAACCAGCTGAAAGGCTGGGACGCAAAACTATGGATCTAAAGCTCCGCAGGAGCCATGATTGCCAGGTTGCCGAAGGCAGGAATTTTTGCATATCTGCACTTTTGCTGCGCTTCGTTTTCCGGCATTTTGCGGGGCTTTATGACTTGCAGTAACAAAATATTGAAGAAGAATATTGAACAAGGGGGCGGAAAAATGTTCGGTGGGGATAAAGTTGCAGTCCGGCTGGTCCGGGAGATGGATCTCGCCTCGCTTCGCAAGAGGGTTATCGCCAACAATCTTGCCAACTTGAATACAGTAGGATTTAAAAGGAGTTTCGTCAGTTTTTCCCGGGAGCTGGAGACAGCCAGTGGGCGATTGGTCGTTTCCATGACGCACCCGCGCCATCTTCCCGGAAAAAACGCAGGGGATGAGGTGCGCATTGAGACGGAAAGGCATACGGCAATAAGGGCTGATGGGAACAACGTGGACCTGGAACGGGAGATGCTCGATATGGTTGCGAACCAGCTCCACTACCATACCATAACCCGGCAGCTCAGCAGCCGCCTTGCCAACTGGCAATACGTGATCAATGAAGGGAGGAGATAAGGATGGAGATTTTTCGTTCTTTTCAGATCAGCGGTTCCGCGCTCACCGCGGAAAAGCTGCGGGTTGACGTTGTGGCCGGTAACCTGGCCAATATGCAGACAACCCGTACGCAGGAGGGAGGCCCCTATCGCCGCAGAACAGTTGTTTTTGCCGAGCGGCTGGTCCAGATCGCCAATTCACCCTCTTTCCGGGAAGGACGCGGCGTGAAGGTGGCGGCGATCGTGGAGGATCCCAACCCGCCCCGCCAGGCCTATGACCCCGCGCATCCCGATGCGAACGAGCAGGGCTTTGTGGCATTTCCCAATATCGATCTAGCCAAAGAGATGACCGATTTGATTACATCCTCCCGTTCTTACGAAGCAAACGCCACCGCCATCAATTCGGCAAAGGCGATCTATCTGAAGGCTTTGGAGATCGGCAGAGGGTAATAGTTGACAGTTGACAGTTGACAG
>DMPF01000170.1:6624-7043 GCA_003456095.1 Bacillota bacterium | reverse complement strand
TCGCCTGCAGGGTGCGCCCGATGGCCACTCCGCGCCCGTTCAGCGGATGCACGTACTCCGCTTTCGCTCCCGGGGCCGGGCGATAGCGGATCGCGGCGCGGCGCGCCTGGAAGTCGCGGAAATTGCTGCAGGATGAAACTTCCCGGTACGCCCCGTAGGCGGGGAACCAGAGCTCCAGGTCATACTTTTTGGCCGCGGCAAAGCCCAGCTCACCGCTGCAGACATGTACAACGCGGTAGGGCAGCTCCAGCAGCTGCAGCACCCGCTCCGCATCCCGCACTAGTTTCTCCAGCTCTGCAGCCGATGTTTCCGGGGTGGTAAATTTTACAAGCTCTACCTTGTTAAACTGGTGCTGCCGGATGAGGCCCCGCGTATCCCGTCCATGGGCCCCCGCCTCGGCACGGAAGCAGGCGCTGTAG
>DMPF01000170.1:0-6307 GCA_003456095.1 Bacillota bacterium | reverse complement strand
GCACGGAAGCAGGCGCTGTAGGCGGCATAGCAGAGAGGCAGCTGTTCTTTTTCCAGAATCTCATCCCGGTGTATATTGGTTACAGGCACCTCGGCGGTGGGGATGAGCCAGTAATCGGTACCGTCCACGCGGAAGGCATCTTCGGCGAATTTAGGAAGCTGTCCCGTGCCCTGCATGCTCCCGCTGTTTACCAGGAAGGGAGGGAAGATCTCCGTATAGCCGTGCGCACTGCTATGCAGATCCAGCATAAAGTTGATCAGCGCCCGCTCCAGGCGGGCGCCTTCACCGCGGTAAAGGGTAAAGCGCGTTCCCGTGATCTTTCCCGCCGCAGGAAAATCCAGGATCCCTAGGCCCGCCCCCAGATCCCAGTGGGCTTGTGGTGCAAAGCTGAAGCGGGGAGGCTCACCAAAACGGCGTACCTCCACATTGTCCGTATCTGTTGTCCCAGGGGGAACGTCCGGATCCGGCAGGTTGGGTATGTAAAGCAGACACTGTTCCATGGCGTGTTCGATTTCTTTCAGTTCCTCATCCATTTCCCGGATGCGCTCATTGGCCAGGCGCATCTCCGCCATCAGCTGCTCCGTTGCTTCCATGTTCCCGGCCGCCGTATGGCCTTTTTGTTTGGAATGGCCGATTTCTCGGGAGACAGTATTGCGACGGCTCTTTAACCGCTCCACCGCTGTAAGCAGGCTCCGCCTGCGGTTATCCAGCGTGACGAACCGCTCCAGGGAAACATGCTCCCCTTTAGCCGCCGCCCCCTGCCGCACCACGTCCAGATTGTCGCGCACATAGCGTAAATCAAGCATAACTATCCTCCTGTTTTGTCACATCTCCTGCGGCGCTTCGATCCCCAGCATAGCCAGACCGTTTTCCAAGACGATACGGACGCCCGCCACAAGCATCAGCCGTTCTTCCCGCAGCTTTTCCGCCGCGGTCAGCACCGGGCAGTTATGATAGAATTTGTTAAAACTACGCGCCAGCTCCAGGAGGTAACGGGCTAGGCAGGAGGGGCGGTTATCCCGTACCGCCCGGCTGATCTCCTCGCTGAAACGGGACATGGTGATAACCAAAGCCTCCTCCTCCGGTTCGCCGAGCAGGGTCAGAGCCTGCCCCTGCGCCGCCCGATTTGTGTCGCAGATATGCTGCCTGCATGTCAGATCCCAATCCTGCGCCGCATCGCCCGGCAAAGGTGCCCCTTCACCGGCCGGTCCCGCCGCGCTGCTGCCGCCTTTGTTTTTTTCGGCGGCGCGGCGCAAAATACTGCAGATACGGGCATGGGAATACTGGATATAGGGAGCGGTTTCTCCCGCAAAATCAAGTACCTTATCCCAGTCAAATTCCACATCTTTGATGCGATCATTAATCAAGTCGCCAAAGATCACGGCGCCCAACCCTACTGCCTGCGCCACCCGGTCCTTTTCCCGCAGGCCGGGATTTTTTTCTTCGATAATTTCCCGGGCCAGCTCCACCGCCTTTTGCAGCACTTCTTCAAGGAAGATGACCTTACCCTCCCGTGTGGACATGCGGCCGTCCTGAAAGTGGATGAGGCCAAAGGGAACATGGAGGCAGCTTTGTGCCCAGTCAAAGCCCATTAGCTCCAGCAACTTGAATAACTGCTGAAAATGCAGGGTCTGCTCCGCGCCCACAACGTAGAGCATGCGGTCAAAGGCAAAAGTTTCATGGCGGTAAATCGCCGCGGCCAGATCCCGTGTAATATAGAGGGCGGCACCGTCTTTCTTGCGCAGCAGGCAGGCAGGCAGGCCGTATGGTTCCAGATCGGCGACGAGGGCGCCTTCGCTCTCCATCAGCAAACCCCGGGTCCGTGCCAGTTCTATGGTTCCAGTCAAGCGGTCGTTGTAATCGCTTTCTCCCATGTAGGAATCGAAGCTGATCCCCAGGTAGCGGTAGAGACGCTGGAAATCGGCAAGACTGAGGTCGCGGAATCGCCCCCACAATTCCCTTGCTTCCGGATCTCCCGTTTCCAGGCGCCGGAACCAGCTGCGTGCCTCATCCTCCAGCTGCGGCTCCTTTACCGCTTCCTGGTGAAAACGCACGTAAAGGTGATAGAGATACTGCACTGGTTCTCCGGCCAGGCGCCCTTCCTCGCCCCAGCGGCGGTAAGCGGTGATCAGTTTGCCAAACTGGGTGCCCCAATCCCCCAGGTGGTTGATCCCCACCGTTTTGTAGCCGCAGGCACGGTAAAGGCGGCAGAGGGCGCTGCCGATCACAGTGGAGCGAAGATGCCCCACACTAAACGGCTTGGCAATATTCGGCGCGGAATAATCCACCAGCACCGTTCGCCCTTCCCCTTCCATGGATCTGCCGTAAGCCGGACCTTCCCTCAGGATCTGGGGTAAGAGCTTTGCAAAAAGGTAGGCACGGCGCAAGTAAAAGTTTAGGTAGGGGCCGGCGTTTGCCGTCCGCTCAAAGTACTCGCAAGGCTCGATGGAGCCGGCCAGCTCCGCGGCGATAGCCTGCGGAGATTTTTTCAGGCGTTTTGCCAGGATAAAACAGGGAAAGGCGTAATCCCCCAGCGCGGCCTCGGGGGGAATCTCCAAACATGTTTCTATCTCTGCTTCCGTAAGGCCTGTCAAAGCGGCAAGACGGAAGGCAATTTCTTTTCTGAAAGGCATCAATGCCGGATCACGACCCTCCCCTTAATGCTTTCGCTCTATTTTAGCTTAAGAAAAAAGCAATTTCAAGCAGATGACAGGGGCAGGGTAAAGTAAAAAATACTCCCCTCCGCCTCCCGGCTCTCCACGCCAATAGTACCGCCATAGAGTTCCACAATCTCTTTGCAGATGGCCAGACCCAGACCTGTCCCTCCCAGGTCGCGGGAGCGGGCCTGATCCACACGGTAGAAACGCTCAAAGATAAAAGGCAGCTCCTCCTGAGGGATGCCGCAGCCCGTATCCTGCACGGTAATGCGGAGATCCTTTTCACACAGCTCCACACTGAGCTTCAGCCAGCCCCCGGACTGGGTAAACTTAATGGCATTATCCAGGATATTAAAAAGAACCCGCTTGAAAGCATCGGGAGAAATGTTAAAGGATGGGAGATTTTCCGGGACCTGGGTGAAAAATTTCAGCTCTTTGCGGGCGGCACGGGGTATAGTAACGTTTAAAACTTCGTTAATGGGGAGGTTAAGGGGGATAATCACCCGTTTATCCGCAACTTCTTCCCGCCGGGTCAGATCCAGCAGGTCCTCCACCAGGTAGATAAGGCGCTGTGTTTCCTGGTTAATATCCTGCAGAAACTCCCGCTGCTCTTCCGGTTTCATTTCATAATGCTGCAGGGACTGAAGACAAACATGAATGGAGGCCAAGGGGGTGCGCAGTTCGTGGGAGACATCGGCTACAAAGCGGGTAAGCCGCTTCTTCGTCTCTCTAAGGCTGTCGGCCATAATATTAAATTGCGCGGCAAGCTCACCAATCTCGTCCCGGGAGGTAACGGGAATCTTCTGATCCAGTTTCCCGGCAGCCATACGCTGGGCTGCAGCTGTTAATTCCTTAACCGGTCCGCTCAGGTGATGGGCGAAAACTGCGCCCAACCCTGCCGTAAGGGTCATGGCAAAAAGGGTTGCCAGGACAAAAAAACCGCGTACCGCCGCTAAAGTTTCATCAAGAGGATTGAGGGATGCGGAGAAAAAGATTGCTCCTTGCCCTTTTTTTTGTCCATTTGCCAAAGGGATAGCCATCTGCAGGACCTGTTGGCGGGTGAGCCGGCTGTGCCGGACACTGCGTCCTGTTCTGCCCTGGAGCGCCTCTTCCACTTCGGGGCTGCTCAGAACCTGCCCCAGCAGTTCTCCATCCCGGGAATCGCCAATAACGATGCGGCCCTCATCGAGGAAGATAACCCGGGCATTGATCTGCCGGGCAAAATCAACGGCAACATTATTTAAACGGTAAGGATCGGCGCCCGTGTGTATCTGGGAAGAGATAAAAGGGGCAAGCAGTTTCCCGGTACGCTCCAGGTTTTCCTGCTTTACGGCAAGATGATAATCCTCCAGCTCGTTCATCACGATAAAGCCCGTTAACATCATTACCGCAGCAACAAGCAAAAGATAAGTGACAGTCATGCGGGAGCGAATACTCCTGAGCTTGAGCATCGCTGTAAAGTTCAGGCCTCCTTGAATTTGTAGCCACTTCCCCAGACGGTAAGCAAATAGCGGGGTTCTGCCGGACTTTCTTCCAATTTTTCCCTTATATGCCTGATATGCACATCAACCGTCCGCGCGTCACCGCAAAAACCATAGCCCCATACCTGTTCGAGCAGTTGCTCCCGGGAATAGACCCGCCCCGGATTGGAAGAAGAAAACTAAGCAGGGCATATTCCCGCGCTGTGAGGGGAACCTCCCGGTCTTCCACGGTAACGCGGTGACGAATCAGGTCCATCTGCAGGCTGCCCATACGGATCATTTTTCTTCCCCCCGCATCCATCTGCCCGGTGCGGCGCAGAATCGCCTTGATGCGTGCCAACAGCTCCCGCGTATTGAACGGCTTGGTCATATAGTCATCGGCTCCCAGCTCCAGGCCGAGGATCTTGTCAATATCCTCGTTACGGGCGGTCAGCATAATGATGGGCACGTCCGAAGTGCGGCGCAGGCGTCGGCAAACCTCGTAGCCGTCCAGTTTCGGCAGCATCAGGTCGAGGACAACCAAGTCTGGGGGGTCAGCAGTAAGGGCCTGGGTGGCCTCTTCCCCATCGTAGGCTACGGCCACCGCGAAACCTTCTTTCTCCAAGGTGAACTTTAACGCTTTGGCCAGTGTTTTTTCATCTTCCACCAGCAGAATTTTCCCTTGCATATTGCATCAGCCCTCCTCACCGCTCTCACCGCTGATCTGGTTATGCAGTTTCACAACCTGCTGCATATCTTCCCATACCGCCTTTTTTTTGTGCGGATCCCGCAGCAAGGCGGCAGGATGGAAGGTGGGCATGACCAGGTGTTTGCCCAGTTCGTGCCAGCAGCCACGCTCCTTTGTGATGGCAAAATCGGGACGGATCAGCGCCTGGGCGGCCACCGCTCCCAAGCAGACGATAATCAGGGGATCAATGAGGAAGATCTGCCGCTGCAAAAGGGGGAGGCAGGCGGCAATCTCCTCCCGCTGGGGCTGGCGGTTGCCGGGAGGGCGACACTTAACCACGTTTGCGATATAAACATCTTCCCGTGCCAGGCCGGCAGCAGTTAGGATCCGGTTGAGGAGCTGCCCCGCGGCGCCCACAAAGGGACGGCCCAGCTTGTCCTCGTCACCCCCCGGCCCCTCCCCGACAAACATAATTGCAGCATGGGGATTACCCTCACCGAAGACCACGCCTCTTGCTCCTTCCCGTAGCAAACAGCGGCGGCAGGTAAGGCAGAGCCGCCGCCATGTTTCCAAAGAGGCTTCATGATCACCGTCAGCACTGCTGTTGTGGCCGGAGGAAAAGGGACATTGTTCCGCCATGCAACCACCTCATCTATACCCCCCATGGGGACGGTTCGCTTGTCACCTGTTTGCCGCGGCCATATTCAAAAAATATTGATGCAGGCGCAGGTCATCGGTCAACTCCGGGTGAAACGCCACCGCCAGCAGGTTTTTCTGCCGGGCGAAGACAACCCCCGCGCCATAGGAGGCCAACACCTCCACCTCCGCCCCCACACTGCTGATCAGGGGTGCCCGGATAAAAACGCCGCAGTAAGGCTCGGCGCCAAGGGCCGGAATGGCCATGTCTGTTTCAAAGCTCTCCCGCTGCCGTCCAAAGGCGTTGCGCACAACTGCGATATCCATCAAAGGAATGATCGGATCCTGCCCATCCACCCGGCGGGCCAGCAAAATGGCCCCCGCACAGGTACCCAACACCGGCTTGCCGGCAGCGGCAAGGGAACAGATCGCCTCACGAAAACCATAGAGTCCGCTCAAGCGGCCGATGGTCGTACTCTCCCCGCCGGGGATGATGAGCCCGTCCACACCGCTCAGCTGTGCGGCACGGCGCACAGCAAGGGCAGAGGCGCCACAACGCTCCACGCTATGCATATGTTCGGTAACGGCGCCCTGTAGGGCCAGAACAGCAATCGTTAGTCCGGTTAGCGCCATTTTTTAGGTGCCGCGGTTCTGCATGCGATCCGCATCGCTTAGCATGGCCATTTCAATTCCCGGCATGGCTTCACCCAGGCCGCGCGAAACCCGTGCCACCACGGCGGGATCGTCATAGTGGAAGGTGGCCTCTACAATCGCCTTGGCCCGTTTGAACGGATCTGTGGATTTAAAGATGCCCGAGCCCACAAAAATGCCGTCGGCGCCTAATAGCATCATCAGCGCCGCATCGG
>DMPF01000033.1 GCA_003456095.1 Bacillota bacterium | reverse complement strand
ACTACTTCGTTAAGGGTGCCGTCACCGCCCACAGAAACCAGGACATTAAAACCATTCCGCAGGGCATCCCGGGACAGATCGGCAGCATGCCCCGGCTCTTTGGTCAGTTCGTGCGCAAAACAAAGACCCTCTGTGTGCAGCTGCTCTTTTATACGCTGCCAACGTTTCCCTGTTTTTCCGTATGAAGAGACAGGATTAACAATAAAAAAAAATTTCTGCATTCTTAAGTGCCATCCTTTTAATAATGTTTTTGTTCCCGCCATATTCAACGAAGCTGCCGTTACTTCCTGCCTGAGAAAAATTATTTATCCCCGGCAAGGGACAGCGGGGCTGGAACATGCTTAACCAGCCGGATCAGCACAGCCGAAGCGCAAGAAAGGAGACCCAGGTAGCTGAAAACAATGATAAAGTTACCACCGCTAAGATCAAGCAGGTAGCCGCTCAATGAAGATCCCAACAACCCGGAGATAAAACCGTAAGCAGTAAAAACAAGCCCATACATAGCGCCAAAATGTGTTAATCCGAAACAATCGGAAATCAATGGAATGGAAGCAGTTAAGAGAGCACCAAAGGCAAAACCGATCACACTGGCGAAGATCAAGATATGGATCATGGCAGAGGTGTGGGGCAACAGAAAGTACGCGATCCCCGCCGCCAGAAAAGTAATGCTCATAATCAACGTCCTGCCCATATGGTCGGATAAATAACCGCTCAGCAGACGGCTGAGCCCGCTGGTGAGATTGAATGCCGTTAAAATAAGCACTGCCGCGGCAGGATTAAGGCCCTGCGCCATGCCGAAAGCGACGGAGAGTGTCACCATGGCTATGCCTGCGGAACCTTGCAGCGCCCAGGTAAACCAGAGCAGCCAGAAGTTTTTTGTGCGCAAGCTCTCCCTGACTGTAATTGACGGTGACAGGGATACTCCTGCTCCGCCAGATGCCTTCACCGGTCCAGCCTGTTCAGGCATCTCCGTAAGGAAAGAAGCGCTTATTCCTACCACCAAGATGACAACGGCCAAGGTAAGATTCATGGTTAAATAACCCATGTTGTTGAGCATGAAGAAAAAAATGGGGGACATAACCGCCGCCGACATACCAAAACAAAAGTTGAGAATTCCGGAAACAAGTCCCCGCCTAGTCGGAAACCAGCACTGCACAATAGCCGCAGCGGGGGCAAAAACAAAGGATGTGCTAAGCCCATGAATAAATGCCCAGAGGTAGATTACCGCAATACTGCCGGCGAAAGCGGCGAGAAGAAGGTTAAGGCTGCAAATTACGATGCCGAGGCTGATCATCAATCTAGCGCCGACCTTTTCCTGCCAGCGTCCGGCTACATACATAAAAGCACCCGCGCCAGCAAGCAAAAAAAACATGATATTTCCCGTGGCGGCACTGCCAACCCGAAATATCTCCTGCCAATAAGCAGCCATTACACCGGGGAAACCAAAAACCAAAGCACCTGGCCAGAAGACGGCGGCAGCGGCCCCCAAAAGCACAAGAATTCCCCGTTTTTGCATCACCATATTCCTTCTCCTCTTTTCCTTGGGTTAAATTTTATGACCTACGGGGATGGCGGCAGGTTAAGTGCGTTCCCTTCCATGTAGGCGCGTGCCAGCACGGCCAGTTCGGATCCCTCAGGTTCCAATGCCAGAACCTTCTCCAGGTGCAAACGGGCATCCGCACCGCGTTCACGCAACGCCAGAAATATGCCGTAGTAAAGGTGCGCCTGCGCATTTTCCCCGTCCAGAACCAGCGCTTCACGGAAAAATCGCTCCGCCCGGATAGCATCATCCTGATAAAAAGCCGCCAAAATGGCAAGCTTAAGGATAAAGATGGCGTGTTGTTCCGGAAATTCTGCCCCAGCCTGCTGTATTAGCGCCTCGCCCTTTTGCACATACGCATCCCTTGACTCCGCCGCACCAAGACTGCCGTGCGCCATGGCCAGTTCAAGATAAAGATCCGCCAGCCGCATTTTTAGTTCGGCATCGTAAGGAGAAGCTGCCAGAGTTTCCTCCAATGAGGCAGCTAAATCCTCCAGCGTGGAAAGATAATCCTCTCCCACAGGAGGAGCGGTTTGCTCTTCACCGCTTACCAAAAAATCGGCAAACCCGAGGACCGCGCTTAACACCAATCCCGCTATGAGGATCAGCGCCACTGCGGAAACAAAAATATTCCGGTATAGAATTTTTTTGGCTGTCTTTTTTTTCACAGGCATACAATCCCTCTTACCACAATTTAATTGCCATCATTTTACCCTAATCCCCTAGCACAAGCAGTGAGCCGCAGTTTTCGCAAAAGATCAGTTGTCCCGGTGTCAGTATACGGGCGCGAAAGGCGGAGGGAAGAGAAACATTACAGATACCGCAAAAACTGTTCAGCACCAGCGAAATACACTGACCATGCATTTTAGCCTTGAGCTCCCTGTATTTTTGCAGCAGCGGCGCTTCCACCCGTTGCGTGATACCTTCGCGGCGCCTGTTTAATTCCTCCAGCTCCTGCCGTGCCAGCTGCATATCTTTCTGAGCCTGGATCTTTACCTGCTGAAGCCGCTCCTGCCCCATATCTGTCTCACGGTCAAGCTCGGAGCTTTTAAATTCATCTTTTTCCAACTCTTCCATAATGGACAAAATATTATCTTCAATTGCAGACTGTTCCGTTTTCATGGATAGCACTTTTTTCTCCATACCTTCCAGTTCCCGTGTGTTGTGTACCGCACCGCCATAAAGCTTTTTATTTAAGTCCGCAATCGCCCCATTAATATTGTGCAGGTCCAATTCGGCACGCCGCATTTTTTTTCTGGCTGCCTCCATTTTCTCCGCGTAACAGCTCAAGGTATCCTGCAGCGCAGCCATTTCTCTTTTGCGGACACGATAGGCGCTTACACTGGGAATATTTTGCATCTCTATTTCCTTACGGGCAATTTCCTGCTCAAGTTCCTGCAGCTGCCAAAGCAGCTTTAACTGTTCCACCAGCTATCCCCCTTTTTATTATAACAAAAAGGGACGGTTTTGCCGACTCGTCCCTTATTCTAAAACTGTTATATTCATTTCTTCATTTCGTCCGATGATAACCTCTGTCGCCCACCCCTCTGCCTTCAGCCTTTCCTTGAGGAAAGCGGCAACAACAGAGATAACCGGCCACTCCGTCGCCGCATGGCCGGCGTCAAGCAACGCCAGGCCGGCGTCACTGGCCTTTTGCCAGTCATGATAGCATAAGTCACCGCTGATAAAAACCTGAGCTCCCTTTTGTATAGCTGCCGGCAGGCAGGCGGCACCGCTGCCGCCTAGCACGGCAACACGCTGGACAGTTTTTTGGGCCTCGCCGAGCATTTTAATTGAGGAGATCTGCAGCAGTTCCCGGCACCTTAGGGCCAGTTCGCCCAGCGTGACAGGTGCGGGCAGCTCCCCCACCCGTCCCAGACCTCTTACCTGACCTGGCAGAGAGAGGGGATAAAGATCGTAGGCCACCTCCTCATAGGGATGGACACGCCGCATGGCTTCCAGCACAGCCTCGCGCCGCCCAGGAGGTATAATCGTCTCCAAGCGGTATTCATCTACCTTTTCCATCACGCCCGGGGTACCCACAAAGGGATTACTCCCCTCCCGGGGCAGAAAAGTACCCGTTCCCCGGAGTTGAAATGCACAGTGGCTGTACTTGCCAATCCATCCCGCTCCTGCTTCAGCAAGGGCATTAAGCACTTTATCTTCAAATCCTTCCGGTACAAAAACAACCAGTTTTTCCGGCTTATCCTGTTCCGTGGGATGAAGTACCGCCAGCTTCTCCAGACCAAACAATGCGGCAAGGGCTTGGCTGACGCCGCTGGGCGCCACATCCAAATTTGTATGGGCGGAATAAAGGGTAATCCCTTCTTTTAAAGCACGGCCCAGCAATGCCCCCCGCCGCTCCCGCAGATTAAGCGAGCTGAGCGGCCGGTAGAGGAACGGGTGATGGGTGAAAACAAAATTTGCACCTGCAGCAAGAGCTTCGTACAAAACAGCCTCATTAAAGTCCAGGGTAAGGAGCACGGCCTGCACTGGAAGATCCGGATCCCCCCACTGCAGCCCGCACACGTCTCCAGGAAAAACCCAGGACAGCGGGGCAAATTCTTCAATTATGTTGATAATATTATTCCCGGCAACATACACCCGGCAGCACGTCCTTTACGTTACGTTTTGATTCCGTTAACATTATAAAGTTTCTTAGAAAAATAATCAATTTTTTCCTGATTATTTGGCTGTATAGTTAATTGCATACAGGAAAATATAATTAAGGAGCCATTCAGATCTTCCAAATTATGCACAGAAACGGCTGGTATAAAGTGCCGATGATTCTGGATGAAACACAGACGCAAACACGGATGTAACAGTTTACAGGAAATTCAATGATCAAAGTGCTCAAAAAGTGATCAAAAAACCCGCTCCAAATTTGGAACG
>DMPF01000090.1 GCA_003456095.1 Bacillota bacterium | reverse complement strand
ACATTCTTTTCTGTAAGAAAGCCCTGCTGTAACGCAGGGCTTTTCATCAGACATGGGTTTCTATGTAGCGTACCACATCTCCTACGCTCTTAATCTTTTCCACTTCCTCATCGGCTATCTCCAAACCAAATTCCTCCTCCAGCGCCATTACCAACTCCACCACATCCAGCGAATCGGCATCGATATCCTCAAAAGTAGTGGTCATGGCGATCTTTCCCGCATTCACATCAAGCTGCTCTACAATCAATGATTTTACTTTTTCAAAAACAGACATCTCTTATTTGGCCTCCCTTTTTTAATATTTACTAGAGGGTGAGCCCTCCGTCAATAGAGAGCACCGCTCCGGTTATATAAGAAGAGCTTTCTCCAGCCAGGAAAAGAACGGCTGCTGCAACCTCGGCGGGCTTACCAAGTCTTTCCAGGGCTATCTGGGCACGGACTTTCTCCCGTATGGATTGGGGCAATCCTTCAGTCATCTCTGTCTCAATAAAGCCGGGGGCAACGGCATTTACAGTGATCTCCCGTTTACCAAGCTCTTTGGCCAGCGACTTGGTGAAAGCGATAACCCCCGCCTTGGCGGCAGCATAATTGGTTTGCCCGCTGTTACCGCTCAGGCCTGGCACTGAAGCGATATTGACAATGCGTCCGCCGCTCTTCTGCTTCAAAAGGGGCTTTAACACTGCCTTACAACTGTTAAATACCCCTTTAAGATTCGTATCAATTACCGCATCCCAGTCGGCACTTTTCATCATGGCCAGGATGTTATCCCGTCTTATCCCGGCATTATTCACCAGTATATCAATTCTGCCGAAATATTCAAGTACAGCCCCGACCATCTGTTCGCATTCAGCCAACCCGGTAACATCAGCCCGGCAAAGCAATGCCTTGCCGCCGCGTGCTTCCACCTCTTCCTTCACCAGCAGTGCCGCACCCTCATGCTGCTGATAGTTTATCGCCACCGCTGCCCCGGCTCCGGCTAGGGCCAACACCACTGCCGCACCGATTCCCCTTGAACCTCCGGTTACCAGGGCCACCTTTCCCTGCAACTGCATGGTTATACCCCCTTTTGCGTCAGGAGCATGCGTTCCATCGTTTCCGGATTTTCCACATGGAATGCCTGCACATTACGGCATATTTTTTTCATAAACCCTGTGAGCACATGTCCCGGACCTATCTCTATAAATAAATCAAAACCCATTTGCAACAGCAGGCGCATCGAGTCATCCCAGAGCACAGGACGGTAAATATGCTCCACTAAAGCGCTCCTGATCGATTCGGGATCCTGCAAACAGGCAGCATGTGTATTATTTACAAAAGTAATGAGCGGGGGGTTCAGGGGCACATTTTGCAGAAGCCGCGCCATTTTGACATGCGCCGGGTATAGCAGACGGCTGTGAAAGGGAGCGCTCACTGAAAGCATTACCGTGCGGGCTTTTTGTTCCCTGGCCAAGCGGCAAACCTCCTCCAGCACATCTTTATAGCCGGAGATAACCACCTGACCCGGGCAATTGAAATTGGCCGGCTCCACATGCCCAAGGTGCAAACACCTTTCACAGAGGGCGCTGACTTCTTCAGCACTGAGGCCGAGTACGGCAGCCATCCCGCCGCTGCCCGGAGTCACGGTATTCTGCATATATTTCGCCCTTTCCCGGACCAGCAAAAGAGCATCACGAAAGCTGAACACTCCGGCATAAACAAGTGCGCTGTACTCGCCCAGGCTGAATCCAGCCGCAGCGTCCGCTTTGATCCTGGCTTCGCGCAAAACGGCCAAAATTGCCATGCTGGTTGTAAAAATGGCCGGTTGGGTAATTTCTGTCTGGCGCAGGTCTTCACTGTGACCATGGAAAATTATCTCACTGAGGCTGAAACCCAGCACCGTGTCAGCTTCGGCAAAAACTTCCCTCGCTGCGGCAAACTCCCTGGCAAACGCCAGCCCCATCCCAACATGCTGTGAACCTTGTCCGGGAAAAAGAAAAACGGTCTTGCTCATTTTTCACCTCTGCCCTGTAAAGTATTCTACCACCGGATCACAGCAGCTCCCCAGGTCAGTCCCGCCCCAAAAGAAACCATACCGATAAGCTGGCCCGCCTTAACTCTTCCCTCTTCCACTGCTTCGTCCAGTGCCACCGGTATGGCTGCCGAGGACATATTACCATAATGGTGGATGTTTACTAAAACCTGCTCCGGCTTCATTTTCAGCCGCTTGCAGGCAAAATTGATGATGCGCAGGTTCGCCTGATGCGGCACCAGGATATCAAGATCCGCCGCCGTTTTGCCGCAAGAGGTCAGCACTTCCAAAAGGGAATCAACCAGTACTGTTACGGCAAATTTAAAGACTTCCGGACCGTTCATCTTGATATAATGTGCCCTTTCGTTCACGCTTTGCACAGTTGCCGGTCTGGTAGAACCGCCGGCAGGGACATAAAGCAGGTTTGCTTTACTGCCGTCAGAAAACATCTTTGAGGCATAGACGCCGCGCCCTTCTTCCGCTTCGCTCAAGACAACAGCGCCGGCACCGTCACCAAAAAGAACACAGGTATTTCGGTCCTGCCAATCCACAATGGTTGAAAGTGTATCGACACCGACAAGCAGGATGTGACGGGCCGCCCCGCTGTTTATATAGCAAACCCCCACATCAAGTCCGTAGAGGAAACCGGTGCAGCCTGCCACCAGGTCAAAGGCTGAGGCATTGACAGCACCAAGTTTATCCTGAAGCAGGCATGCCGTAGAAGGAAGAATTTGATCCGGTGTGACCGTGGTTACAATGATCAAATCCAGATCGGCAGGGCTTAATCCCGCCCTTTCCAGCGCAATACGGGAGGCTCTGGCAGAAAGGGCGGAAGTGGTCTCATCACCGGTGATGATCCGTCTTTCTTCAATACCTGTCCTTGTCTTAATCCATCCATCACTTGTATCCACAATTATTT
>DMPF01000118.1 GCA_003456095.1 Bacillota bacterium | reverse complement strand
AATAGGGCACCGAGCACTCCCCCTCCCTTTTGCTGCAAACCTAAGTTTAACATTGAGCGATAAAGCTCGCTTCCAAATACACCGGTTAATTCTTGCAGAACAAGCCGCAGATGAAGTGAAATTAACAGAACAATGAAGATAATTATAAGTCCGATCAGGCGATAAGGAAAGTTCGCAACTTTAATCGACCAGCCAATAGCAATAAAAGCAATAAGGAAAGGTACTGCCAGAGCAGCTTCCCCACAGAGCATACGCAATAATTGATTTAAGACATAACCCGCCCAGCCTGTTTGCGCAGTAAACTGAATGCCGGCAAAAATGAAAATACTGGCAGCCAATAAAAGAACGGCCTTGATCTGGTTATTTAGGTTATTATCTGTTTTGGTTTCTATTTTTTTTTTCTGAAATTTTTTAACCGGCATAAGTTTTAAGCACCTCAGTTTACTATTCGACGCAAATCGGAAAATACCTCTTTAAACAGGTGATTTAAGGAATAGATATAATATGGTAAAGATTCCGACAAGCCAGCAATAATAAGCAAAATAATAAAACTTTCCGCCGGCCAGCAACCTGATAAATATACGTATAGCCAAAATTCCGGAAATAAAAGAGACGATAGCCCCAATTATGTAAACAAGATAATTTTCCGGCCAGCTACCTATCTTTAACCAATTAAATAACTCCAAAACAGTAGCCCCCGCTATCGCCGGCAGAGCCAATAAAAAAGAGAAACGGACTGCCGTCTCCCGGTTCAAACCCTGCAGTAGTGCGCCGAATATTGTAGAACCGGAACGTGAAATGCCGGGAATAATTGCAAAAGCTTGAAAAAGACCAATAATGAAGGCATCTTTCCCCTTCATTTCTCCGAGAGTGCGGTTTCCCTGCACCCTTTCCAGCCTTGCAATAAAAAAGACGATAAAACCCGTGCACAGGAGCATTAATCCTACTACTTGAGGCTTTTCAAAAATACCTTTAAAAAAAGAAATAAAGAATACACCCATAAAACCTGCCGGCAAACTAGCGGCCAGTAGCAGTAAAAATAGTTTTTGCTGCCGGGCGCTATTTGTTATCCCTTTAATGAGGCTGTAAATGTCTTGCCAAAAAACCCAAACAATCGATAAGAGGGTGCCTGCATGGGTGATCACCTCAAAGGTAATCCCTGGCATTTTAACGCCAATAAAATATTGCAGTAAAACCAGATGCCCGGAGCTGCTCACAGGCAAAAATTCGGTAAACCCCTGTATTAATCCCAGAAAAAACGCTTCAATCAAACTCATCTGGCTCCTCCTCTATGCCGGATATTTCCCGGACTAATTCTTCTTTAAACAACTGCATTGGTCTGGAAGCGGTAAACCTTGGGCTGATTGATGCGGCAGGCGGGCTTAAAGATGCGGTAATAAAACTTCATGCTTTAATTAAAGCGCAAAAAAACCAATAACACTGAACAAAAATATAATACGCTTAAAAAAGGCAGGACAGAGTATGGTACTCTACACACCCATTCCCCTGGAAGAAGTTTTAGAGGAAAAAGGGGTTGCGCAAAAAAAAATCAAGGAAGGTGAGCGGTTACACATATCATATGAGCGGGGCATAATTGAATTGTAGATGACTTCGGCTATAACAGCTAAAATCGTCCGACTGCACATACATGTGTTGGAAGATTATCTTCACCCCGCCTTTCAACCAGGTGTTGAGATAAAATTAAAATGGGTAAGCCGCCAATAAAATCCTTAGATTATATCTCCATAATCACAGGAAGAATCATTGGTTTTCTCCCGGTTTTTTCCCATAATAATCTGTTCATTGACTCTTTAATATTGCTTTTAATTGTTGACCAGTCACTTATGTTTTTTTGCTTTAAATCGTTCAATACCTTTATAACATTCTCCTTCGCTTCTCCCAAAAGTTCTTCCGACTCCTTAACATAAACGAAACCACGGGAAACAATATCCGGACCAGCCACAACATATCTTTCCTTGTTATCAATAACTATGACAACAATAAATATACCATCCTGGGATAGAATTTGACGATCACGCAACACCACACTGCCCACATCGCCCACACCGAGGCCGTCCACATAGATACCGTTGGCAGGAATGGTGTTCATAATCCGGCCGCCTGACGCAGAAAACTCAAGCACGGTTCCGTTTTCCACAATAAATATATTTTCTCTTTTTATCCCCAACTTTGAAGCTAGTTCGGCATGATGAACAAGGTGGCGGTATTCGCCATGTACAGGTATCAGATAACGGGGACGCAGCAAATTAAGCATTAATTTCAATTCTTCCTGGCTGCCGTGACCAGATACATGGACACCGGATATTGCTTCGTAAATAACTTTTGCACCACGCCGGAAAAGGTTGTTGATAGTACGTGCTACTAATTTTTCATTCCCAGGGATAGGTGTCGCCGCGATTACAACCGTGTCACCAGGAATTATTTCCATTTTGCGGTGATTGGCGTTGGCCAGCCTGGCCAGAGCGGAAAGGGGCTCTCCTTGCGAACCGGTAGTAAGAATGACAATCTTGTCCTTGTGATAGTGCCTGACTTCATCCAGATCCACAATAGTGCCTTCAGGAAAATGCAGATAGCCCAGGGCGTGAGCAATGTCTACCACGTTAACCATACTGCGCCCGTCCACCGCAACCTTTCTCCCGGCAAATACGGCCGCGTTGATAATTTGTTGGATACGGTGAACGTTTGACGCAAAAGTTACAATGATAATACGTTCTTCAGCAGTTTTAAA
>DMPF01000083.1:2095-6320 GCA_003456095.1 Bacillota bacterium | reverse complement strand
ATCCAACTTGCCCGTGATGCCAGGGATAAACTGGCACGGGCCAATGCCCACCTTTTGGGCATTGTCCTCAATGGGATCAAACGGGACAGCAACGGTTATTACCATTATTATTACTATGCTTACGGCGGAAAAACACAGTAGCATGCTTGTGCTGCAATAAGGCCATGACCACCGAAAGGCCTATTTTTTTGTGCAAAAATTTAGCCGCTGGGTATTGACTATAGCTCATGATTATAATACCATTAAAGAATGCGTAAAAGATCCCTGTCCTGCCGATCAGGCTGGCCGCGCTATTTATGCCAAAGCATACAAGAGCGAATTTATGTGTATAATTGCTTCTTTTTGGGCAAAGATAGTTGAATGGGGTATTTACCTTAAGAATAAAAAGAAGTTTTTCTGGTCGCTCTGCACGATAATTATGACGGGAGAGTGGTTTTTATGTTAGCGGAAATTGAAGCGGGCAAAAGAAAGCGCAGGAGCTATGCCCGCATCAATGAAATTCTTGACCTTCCCGATCTTATTGAAGTGCAAAAGAGTTCTTATCGTTGCTTTCTGGAAGAAGGCCTGCGGGAAGTTTTTGCGGATATTTCGCCGATTAAAGATTTTACCCAGAACCTCGTTCTTGAATTCATTGATTACTCACTGGGGGAACCGAAGTATGCCGTGGAGGAATGCAAGGAACGGGATGCTACCTATGCTGTTCCCCTGAAAGTGCGGGTCCGCCTCGTAAACCGCGAAACCCTTGAGGTTAAGGAACAGGAAGTTTTTATGGGTGACTTTCCGCTCATGACCAAAAACGGCACTTTTGTGATTAACGGTGCCGAACGTGTTGTGGTCAGCCAGCTTGTACGCTCACCGGGAGTGTATTTTGGCAGTCAGCTTTATAATGGTAAACCCCTTTTTACAGGCACTGTTATCCCCAACCGGGGAGCATGGCTGGAGCTTGAGGTGGATGTTAATGACGTGATCTGGGTTAAGGTGGATCGTACGCGGAAAATTCCTGTCACGGTGTTGCTGCGGGCCATCGGCTATGCCACGATCGGTCAGATTATGGAACTCTATGACGGGGATCCCCGTATCCTCAGCACCTTGGAAAAAGATCAAGGCGATACACAGGATGACGCCCTGCTGGAGATATATAAAAGGCTTCGCCCCGGTGAACCCTTGAACGTGGAGAATGCCCGTAATCTTTTTGAATCCCTCTTTTTTGATCCCCGGCGCTATGATTTTGCCCGTGTGGGTCGCTTTAAGGTAAATAAAAAGTTATCGCCGCGCGGCAGGATTATGTACAGCACCCTGGCCGAGCCTTTGCTTGATCCGGACAGCGGCGCGACCCTCGCCACCCAAGGCACTGTAATCGATGCCGCTCTCTATAAACAGATAGAAGCGCTGCGCCTGGACAGGCTGAAGGTAATCAATAAGGAAGGCAAAGCCTGCCTGGTGATGAGCAACGGCAATATACCCCTGCAGGTCAAGCAGCTGGCCCGTGAAGATATTGTGGCCACGGTCGGTTTTTTGCTGAACCTGATGGACGGCCTTGGCAGTATTGATGATATCGACCATCTGGGAAACCGGCGGCTGCGCAGTGTGGGTGAGCTTTTACAGAACCAGTTTCGCATCGGTCTTTCCCGTATGGAGCGGGTGGTAAGGGAACGTATGACCATTCAGGATGTGGATGCGGTAACACCGCAGGCCCTGATCAATATCAGGCCTGTAATTGCTTCGATCAAGGAGTTTTTTGGAAGCAGCCAGCTCTCACAGTTCATGGACCAGACCAATCCCCTGGCCGAGTTGACGCATAAACGGCGCCTCAGCGCCCTGGGACCCGGAGGCCTGAGCCGGGAAAGGGCCGGTTTTGAGGTGCGCGATGTGCACCACTCCCATTATGGCCGGATGTGCCCCATCGAGACCCCTGAAGGTCCCAACATCGGCCTTATAGGATCGCTTAGCACCTTTGGCAGAATTAATGAATACGGCTTTATCGAAACTCCTTACCGGCGCGTGGACAAGGAAAAAGGCATGGTTACGAAGGACGTTGTTTATCTTGCCGCCGATGATGAAGACGAATATATCATTGCCCAGGCCAATGCCCCGCTGGATGAGGAAGGTCACTTCCTGGCCAAGCGGGTGACCTGCCGCTTTAAGCATGATACGGTTATGGTGCCGCCGCAAGAGGTCGATTATATGGACGTATCCCCCAAGCAGCTTGTCAGTGTGGCTACGGCGCTTATTCCATTTCTAGAGAATGATGATGCCAACAGGGCGCTCATGGGTTCGAATATGCAGCGTCAGGCTGTCCCCCTTATGGTCTCTGAGGCACCCCTGATCGGGACGGGGATGGAATACAAGGCTGCCGCCGACTCGGGGGTAATGGTTCTGGCGGAAAACGGGGGAGAGGCAATCTATGTCTCTTCCTCCCGGATTATTATCAGGCGCGATGAAGATCCAGACGGCCCCAGCCATATGATTCACGGCAGAACGGGGGAGGTTTTCACGGATAAAACAATTACCTATCCCTGGCAGGGAGCGGATATATACAAGCTGCAGAAGTTTAAGCGCTCCAACCAGGGCACCTATATGAACCAGAAACCGATTGTACATAAAGGGCAGAAGGTTGCAAAAGGGGAGATTATCGCCGACGGCCCCTGTACCGATAACGGTGAGTTGGCCCTGGGCCGTAATGTGCTCGTCGCTTTTATGCCCTGGCACGGCTATAATTATGAAGATGCCATCCTTATCAGCGAGAAGATGACGCAAGAGGATGTGTTTACCTCCATTCATATTGAAGAATATGAGGCGGAGGCACGGGATACCAAGCTCGGTCCTGAGGAGATTACCAGGGATATGCCCAACGTGGGGGAAGACGCCCTGCGGGATCTGGATGAGCGGGGAATTATCCGCATCGGTGCTGAGGTGCGGGCCGGTGATATTCTGGTTGGCAAGGTCACTCCCAAGGGGGAGACGGAACTTACCGCCGAGGAACGCCTGCTGCGCGCCATCTTTGGCGAAAAAGCCCGGGAAGTGCGCGATACGTCTTTACGCGTCCCCCACGGTGAGGCTGGTATGATCGTGGATGTGAAGGTTTTTTCCCGGGAAGCGGGGGATGAGCTCTCGCCCGGTGTCAACCAGCTTGTACGGGCCTATATTGCGCAGAAACGAAAGATTTCCGAAGGAGATAAAATGGCCGGCCGGCATGGCAACAAGGGTGTCATTGCCCGCATTCTCCCGGAGGAAGATATGCCCTTTATGCCGGACGGCCAGCCGGTGGAGATTGTGCTGAATCCATTGGGAGTGCCATCCCGCATGAATATCGGGCAGGTTCTGGAAACTCACCTTGGCTGGTCGGCAAAAATGCTGGGCTTGCATATCGCTTCCCCTGTTTTTGACGGGGCGCGGGAGAAGGATATATTTGCCGCCTTCAGGGAAGCAAACTTGCCCGACAGCGGTAAAACGACTTTACGGGATGGCCGAACCGGGCAGCCTTTTGACAACGAAATCTGTGTCGGTTATATCTATATGTTAAAACTTGCCCATCTTGTGGATGATAAGATTCATGCCCGTTCCACAGGCCCCTATTCGCTGGTTACACAGCAGCCCCTCGGCGGCAAGGCCCAGTTCGGCGGCCAGCGTTTCGGTGAGATGGAGGTATGGGCGCTCGAGGCTTATGGCGCATCATATACGCTGCAGGAGATCCTTACCGTTAAGTCGGATGATGTGGTGGGGCGTGTAAAAACTTATGAGGCCATTGTTAAAGGTGATAATATCCCTGAACCGGGTGTGCCGGAATCTTTCAAAGTGCTGGTTAAAGAGCTGCAGAGTCTTGGTCTTGATGTTAAGGTGTTGAACGAAGAGTCGGGTGAATATCATATGCGCGAAGATGAAGACGACACCGGCGAATATCTTTTTGACCTGGGCATGGAAGAAAGGGACGATGGGGATAGAAATATTTTGGGTTTAGGAGAAGGGGAAGAAGACCTGGAAGAAGTTTTCCCCGGTGATGATGAAGAGCTCGAGAAAGTGTCCCTGGGTGAAGATGATTATGATTTTTTTACGGAAGATATGGGCGATGGCAGGGAGCGGGGCGCAGAAGAACTTCCGGAGGAGGAAGAAGATGGGTTTGGCGTAAAACGCTCCAAACCGCGCGGCCAGCCCGGTGTGGAAGTTGAAGAAGAAGATCTGTTTTAGTTAACCAGAACCTACAGTTTATTTTCATCAGCCGGCTGGA
>DMPF01000083.1:547-1728 GCA_003456095.1 Bacillota bacterium | reverse complement strand
GAAGCCGGCTCCACATATTTTTATCAGCTGGAAGCCGGCTCCGCTTCCCAGATGCAGACAAAATCTGGAGGGAGGAAACAGCCCTTGTTGGATGTCAACAATTTTGATGCTTTACAATTAAGTCTGGCATCACCGGAGAAGATCAGAGCCTGGTCCCGCGGAGAAGTAAAGAAGCCGGAGACAATAAATTATCGTACACTCAAACCGGAGAGGGAAGGACTTTTTTGCGAAAAAATCTTTGGTCCTCAGAAAGACTGGGAATGTCATTGCGGTAAATATAAGCGGGTACGTTACAAGGGGATTGTCTGTGACCGCTGCGGCGTTGAAGTAACCCGGGCTAAAGTGCGCCGCGAACGCATGGGGCATATTGAGTTGGCTGCCCCCGTTTCCCATATATGGTATTTTAAGGGAATCCCCAGCCGTATGGGGCTGTTGCTGGATATGTCTCCCCGTGCTCTGGAAAAGATTCTTTATTTTGCCGCATATATTGTCATAAATCCCGGTGATACGCTGCTCGGCAAAAATCAGCTGCTTACCGAGAACGAATACCGGGAATACCGGGAAAAATATGATGCCCTTTTTGCCGCGGGGAAAGGCTTCAAAGCGGAAATGGGTGCCGAGGCTATAAAAAAATTATTACAGGAAATAAATCTGGAAAAAGCGGCGGAGAATATTCGCCGAGAGGTACAGAGCAGCAGCGGTCAGAAAAAGATCCGTGCGATCCGGCGTCTTGAGGTCGTGGAGGCCTTCCGTCAGTCCGGCAATACACCGGATTGGATGATCCTGGATGTTATACCGGTAATTCCTCCCGACCTGCGTCCCATGGTGCAGCTCGACGGGGGGCGTTTTGCCACATCCGATTTAAACGACCTGTACCGCCGCGTGATTAACCGTAATAACCGTTTAAAGCGCCTGCTTGATCTGGGCGCGCCCGATATTATTGTGCGTAACGAGAAACGTATGCTCCAGGAAGCGGTGGATGCCCTCATCGACAACGGGCGGCGCGGCCGGCCCGTAACCGGCCCCGGCAACCGCCCGCTTAAATCACTCAGTGATATGCTCAAGGGTAAACAGGGACGTTTTCGCCAGAACCTTCTGGGTAAGCGGGTGGACTATTCCGGACGCTCCGTGATTGTCGTCGGTCCCGAACTGAAGCTTTATCAGTGCGGTCTGCCCAAGGA
>DMPF01000083.1:0-194 GCA_003456095.1 Bacillota bacterium | reverse complement strand
ATGTCCCTGGAGCTTTTCAAACCTTTTGTGATGCGGCGCCTGGTTAAAGACGGCATGGCCCATAACATCAAGAGCGCAAAGCGCATGGTGGAGAAGCTGCGTCCCGAAGTCTGGGATGTGCTGGAAGATGTGATCAAAGATCACCCTGTCCTGCTCAACCGGGCCCCTACGCTGCATCGCCTGGGTATCCAGGC
>DMPF01000043.1 GCA_003456095.1 Bacillota bacterium | reverse complement strand
TTTTTTCAAGCAGAAGACGGCATACGAGATACATCCGTGACTGGAGTTCAGACGTGTGCTCTTCCGATCTGCCCCTTGGTCGGTTCATCAGCCAGCACAAGGGACGGAGAGCGGGAAAGCCCCATAGCCAGAAGGATCCGCTGTTTCATCCCGCCGCTAAGCTGGTGCGGGTAGCTGCCGGGCAAGTCCTGGGGCCGGGGCAGGCGCACTTTTTCTAGCAGGCCCAGTATGATCTGCCGCCGTTTTTGCCTGGGGCTCTTCGCCTCGATCTGCAGATCCTCCATCTGCTGGCCGACGGATAATACAGGATTAAGGGAGTTATAAACATTTTGGGGAATGAGCACCATTTCCCGCCCCCGTAAGCGGGCAAGGAGGGGAGGGGAAAGGAGTTTACCCTTAAATAATATGCTTCCCTTTATCGTTGCCCCCCGGGGCAAAAGGCCCATCACCGCGCCGGCCAGGGTAGTCTTGCCCGCGCCCGATTCACCGACTAGCCCCAGCTTTTCGCCTGCTGCAAGGTGCAGGTCCACCTCCTGCAGTGCGGGCAAGGTATAACCGTTTATGTTGTAGGTAACGCTGAGTCTTTCAATTTCCAGCAATGTACTCAGGCTGTTTAGCCTCCTGTGGACCAGCGAATGCGGGGATCAAGCCAGGCATAGAACAGATCCACCAACACATTAATCATAATAAAGCAGCAGGCAATAACGAGCACGCACCCCTGCACAACGGGAAAATCACGGTTGAAAATCCCATCCAGCAGAAGCTTGCCCAAGCCGGGCCAGCCGAAGATGCTTTCTATAATTACCGTACCGCTTAACAGCATGCCCAACTGCAGCCCAATCACCGTGACTACCGGGATCATGGCGTTTTTGAGAGCATATTTGAACAGTATTTTCTTTTCCCCGATCCCGTTGGCCCGGGCCGCCCGTAGGTAATCCTGTTGCCAGACTTCCAGCAGGCTGGCTCTTAGCAGCCTTGCCACCAGGCCGGTCATACCCAGACCCAAAGCGAGGGAGGGCATGACCAGCGTTTCCAGTCCCCCGTAGCCGCTGACGGGCAGCAATTTCAACTCTAAAGAGAAGAGCATAATCAGCAGGTAACTTAGCCAAAATCCGGGAATGGATACCCCCACCAAGGCAAAAAGGCGGGCGCCCGTATCCAGCCAGGTATCTTTGCGCAAGGCAGCCATCAGGCCGGCTGGCAGGGCAATGGCCAGGGAAACAAGCAGGCTACTGAAAGCAAGCAACAGTGTCGCCGGCAAGCGTGACCGGATCAGCTCCAATACGGGCCTGCGGTTAATGAGGGAGTGGCCCAAATCCAGGGAAAGGAGATGGCCCATCCACCGCCAGTACTGGGTGGGGATCGACTGGTCGAAACCCACCATCACCCGCACAAGCTCCACTTCCCGGTCCCCCACCGCATGGCCGAAACGGGCTTCCGCCACCATCTCCGCCGGATCACCGGGAACGAGAAAGATGAGTAAAAAGGTGACAAAGGTGACCCCCACCAGGGACCCAAATGCAGTGAGGATACGTCTTAACAAGTAGGAGCCCATCCCTGTGCCTCCTGTAAAAATATTAGTAAAACTCTGCCTGCCAGATATGTCGCATAAAATTGACCTCTTCTTCCAGGGCGGGGATAAAGTTTGTCAGCCTGGTTGAATGGGCATAATTCTTGTACGTGGTGGAGAAAACCAGCACGTAGTCCTCCCCTAAAATGCGCTCCTGGATTTTCCGGGACAGTTCTTGCTGTGCGCTAAAATCGGGCGCCGTGTTGTACTCGTCAATCAGCCTGTCCAAAAGCGGATCGGCAATGGCGCTGCGCCGGCTGCGGCTGTGATAATCCATCTCAAAATCGAGGGAGGTGGAGCCGATACCAGGGGCGATAATCAATTCAAAATCCCTTTCGGCCAGGGCGGCAAAGAGGGCACCGCTCTCCAGCTGGGTAATGGTCAGTTCAACACCGATCTCCTTCAACTGCTGTTGGATGATGCTCGCCAGATAATCATCTTCGGGACGTATGGTAGAGTAGAGGAGACGCACCTGCAGGGGCTTCCCTTCCTTCTGCAAGATACCACCCGCACCAGGCAACCAGCCTGCCTGGGCCAGCAATTCTTTGGCTTGGGCGGGATCATCGGGGCGTTTTATGTCCAATGCGGGAAGATAAAAGGGAGAAGCTGGCGTCACAGGCGTACTCAGGGTGCTTCCCGCAGGGGCAAGGACCTTGTCCAGGTCCTCTTCATTCACGGCATGGATAAAAGCGGCACGCACCCGGGCATCGGCAAAAACCCCTTCCAGGTGCTGGAAGGCAATGGGGCTGACGCGGAAAGAGGGCTCATGCCTTAACACCAGTTCTTTGTTTTTCCCGATTCGATCCATGTCGCTGGCAGGAATGCTGCTTAATGGGCTGATCCCCGTAAGCTGAATCTGGCCGCTCTCCAGAGCCATTACCCGGGAATGGGCGTCAGGAATGACCAGGTAACGGATTTTTGGGATTTGCACAGGGCCCTGCCAGTAAGGTTCGGCAGCCTCCATCACCCAGTACTGGCCCGGCACATGCTCGGCCAGCCGGTAAGGTCCCGTGCCCACCAGTGCCGTTACCTTATACTGGGGCCCTTCAACCTGAGATTGCCCCATGGCAGGCGGCATACCCCCAGGCATACCTCCCCCCCTTTTTTGTTCTTCCACTGTAACCTCTTCCAGCACATTGGGGCTCACCACCATCCCCCTGGCCAGCTGGGCCACATGATGCATAAAAAGAGGATAGGGCTTATCCATCAATATCTGCAGGGTATAATCATTCTTTACCTTTGTTTTACGGATCGGATATCTACCCCAAATTGATTGCAACTTGTTTACATTTTCATCCAGAGCACGGGCATCAAAAGGTGTGCCGTCGTGAAAAGATACCCCCTCCTGAAGAAAAAAGGTATAGCTTAAACCGTCAGGGGCAATCTCCCAAGCCCTCGCCAGGAGGGGCTGGGGCGTTCCCCGCTCGTCAAGGGTTACGAGGGTCTCAAAAACCAGCCCCCTGCTCTCCCACATGCCCCCTTCTGGATCCACCGTATCCCGTCCCACCCCAACCACCAGTTCGGCAGGCACCCTCACCTGGGGCTGTGATACCTGTTGGCTGCCGCTCCCGCAACCGGCAAAGACAAAAGTAATTAGCAGCAACGGCAAAGCAGCCAATAAAGCGTATTTATTTATTTTCATCGCCAATCCCCCTGCTATTCGGTTTTATAGAACAAAAAACCCCGCACCTCACAGCCTGGAGTTCGGGGTTTATGTATGTTCATAAACCATCAATAAAACACCTCCCTATCCGCGTAGGCAACTTGTTTTAAAAAACAGGCAGGTCTTCTGACTCAGGTTCATGGCGCCTTGCCCCTTCCCGCCCGGCTTCAAACTGACATTGACTGCCGAACAGTGGTTTTTTGCAAGGCGGCTCCCCTTTACAGTGGCGGGACCGACTTGGATTTGCACCGGTT
>DMPF01000160.1 GCA_003456095.1 Bacillota bacterium | reverse complement strand
ATGCTGAACGGAGCGGTGACCGGGATATATCTCTGGCCGGCCGGCCCCATTATAACGGGCTGAAACGGGTTTTTAATGATCCTGAGGAGCCGCAAGGTTCGGGTGAGGGGGAAAGGAGGCGTTTTCCCATGCGTAAAGTGGCTATTGCCGGCATTTTAGTGCTGGCGCTTTTTCTGGTCCTGTTTGCAGCATATCGTGTTCTTCCCGGCTTGTTGGTTGTCCCCGAAGTAACTGTTCCTAATCTGGTCGGCATGAGTCTGCCGGAAGCGGAGAGAGAGTTGGAAGCAAAGGGCCTTGGTTCCCATGTTGCTGCAGAAATCTACAGCGACGATATCCCTGTAAATCATATTGCACTTCAAGAGCCGGCGGCGGGACGGAGTGTACGCAAAGAAAGGGTTGTGGAACTAACCATTTCCGCCGGGCCTCAATATGCTGAGATCCCCAATCTGATAGGCAGGACGGAACGGGAGGCCCGCCTGCTGCTGGACGATCTGGGATTGGTAATGGAGCTCAGCTATGACTATAATGGAGATATCGCTGCTGGTCTTATTATGAGGCAGGATCCGGGGCATGGTTTTCGCCTGACCCGGGGGGAGACTGTTAAAGTGGTGATAAGCGAAGGGGGAAGGCCCTTTACCCTGCGTGATTTTCGGGGCTGGACCTTGAATGATACGCAGGCATGGTTGAACCTGTATGGTTTGATTCTGCGGAATTTTAGTGAGGAGTATTCTGATACATTTGCACAGGGTCAGGTAATCTCCCAGTCTCCTCCGGCTGGTGAGACAGTCCGGACTGGTGACGCGGTGGATCTGGCGATCAGCAAGGGAAGGGATACAACTGCCTATCCTGTGCACAACGTTGAGCTTCATCCAGCTGTCCCTGCAGGTAAACATATAAAGATAACTGTTTTGGACATGGAAGGTGAAAGAATCATCTTTGAAGGAGCGTACGGAGGCCAGGTCTTTACGGTGCAGGGTGTGGGAGCCGGGCGCATTATCCTTATGGAACGGCGCGATGACGAATATTATACTGTCGATATAAAACAATTTCCCTGAGGAGGGGTATTGCTGGAAGGGCTGCTGGTAAAGGTAAAAGGTGGTTTTTATTTTGTTATGGTTCCGGATGGCGGCGTTTTGCGCTGCCGGGCCCGCGGCCGTTTAAAAGATGGTGAGGTTCACCTGCTGGTGGGAGACCGTGTTGAAATCAGCCGCGGCAATGTGGAAGACGGTGTCGTTGAAAGGATCTTGCCGCGTAAAAACAGCCTTACCCGGCCCCCTATCGCTAATGTTGACCAGGCAGTGCTGGTTATGACTCTGCGGGAGCCTCCTTTGGACCTGCAACTTATACATCGTATTATTGCCGCTGCTGCCCTGGCAGAACTCTCCATTGTGCTTTGTTTTAACAAGATGGATCTGGTTACATTGGCAGAAGAAAAGGCGTGTGTAAAAAAATATGCGGAAGCTTTCAAAGGCTGTGGTTATAAAATCGTTTACACCAGTTCGTTGACGGGGGAAGGACTGGAAGTGCTGCGGGAACTTATAACGGGAAAGGTCAGCGTTCTGGCTGGTCCGTCGGGAACGGGAAAGTCCACCCTGCTTAACAAATTAAAGCCAGGACTTATCCTCAGGTCAGCCGCACTGAGCCTTAAACTGCAGAGAGGGCGTCATACAACGCGTCATGTGGAGCTGATAACCTTAAGCGACGACACCCTGGTAGCCGATACCCCCGGTTTTCAGCGCCTTGACCTGATGCGCATCTCACCGCGCAGCCTGGCTTCCCTGTTCCCGGAGATTCATCTGCGGGAAGGGGGTTGCCGTTTTAATAGCTGTTTACACCATCACGAGCCTGCCTGCGCGGTAAAAGAAGCCGTTCAGCAGGAAGAAATCGTCACCTGGCGCTACGATCAATATCTGGCTCTTTTGGAGGAAGCGGTAAGGCAGGATAAAACATAATCATACAATAAAAGGAAGATACAAGATGATATTGGTTGCCCCTTCAATTCTTTCGGCAGATTTCGCTTTTCTCTTGGATGAGGTAAAACGCATGGAGAAGGCGGGAGCGGACTGGCTCCATGTGGATGTAATGGACGGTCATTTTGTTCCTAATATTACTATGGGCCCGCTGGTGCTTCATGCCCTGAAAAGTAAGGTTGAACTTTTTATGGATGTCCACCTTATGGTGGAGCGTCCCCAGGATTTTCTTCTGCCCTTCAATGAGGCCGGGGCTCAACTGATCACGGTACATGTGGAGGCATCTCCCCATCTGCACCGCGTTATTCAATCCATAAAAAATATGGGCTGCCAGGCCGGAGTGGCGTTGAACCCGGCCACCCCCTTAGGTTCGCTCCAGTACGTTTTGGAAGAGTTGGATCTTGTCCTGCTTATGACGGTAAACCCCGGTTTCGGCGGTCAGCGGTTTATCCAGGCTGTTGTGCCGAAAATAAGGGAGTTGGCCCGGGAGAAAGAGCGCCGTGGCCTTACCTTTAAAATACAGGTTGACGGTGGAATTAACAAAGAGACGGCACCAATTGTTGTGGAGGCAGGCGCGGATGTGCTGGTGGCCGGTTCAGCCATTTTTAACAATAGAGAGCCAAACGCGCTTATTCACGCTTTCAAACTGCTACCGCAGCCTGAAAAGGGCGTTTAAGTGTTATTAATAATATGTTATATTTTATATAGAAAGTATATTAACAAGGGTGAGAGGTGAGGGAAAAAAGATGGAGTCAGACGAACGGTATATGTGGATGGTGCTGGACCTTGCCCGCAAGGGCTGGGGAAGGACCAGCCCCAATCCCATGGTGGGTGCTGTTCTGGTTAAAAACGGAGAAGTTGTGGGCACAGGTTTCCATCAGCGGGCCGGTGAGCCCCATGCAGAGATTATTGCGCTAGCAGAGGCCGGGGAAAAAGCCCGCGGCGCTTCCATGTATACCAATCTGGAACCATGCTGTCATTTTGGACGGACGCCGCCCTGCACGGATGCCCTGATTGAAGCAGGGATTCGCAAGGTGGTTACAGCAACGCGGGATCCCAATCCGCTTGTTTCCGGAAGGGGATTGGCCAGGCTGCAGCAGGCGGGAATTAAAGTTAAAAGCGGTGTACTGGAGGAGAAGGCGCGCCGTTTAAACGAGGTTTTCTTTAAATATATTACCAGCGGCACTCCTTTTGTTGTGGTCAAGGCAGCCATGACCCTGGATGGCAAGATTGCTACTTCCGACGGTAGATCCCGCTGGATTACCGGTGAAAAATCTCGTAATTTTGTTCACCGCCTCCGTTCCAAATGTGACGGTATCATGGTGGGGATTAACACGGTGCTGCAAGACAATCCCAACCTCAATGTTCGTCTGGAAGGGGAAGAGGAGAACAGACCAAAGCGCATTATTGTTGACAGCCGGGGCAGATTACCCCTTGATGCAGTGGTGGTAAAGACAGCTGCACACAGCAAGACTATTCTGGCTACCACAGCTCTGGCTCCTGCGGAAAAACTTGCCTCTCTGCGTTCCCGCGGGGTGGAGGTGCTGGTCCTGCCCATAAAAGATGATAAGGTCGATCTTCAGGCTCTCATGGGGGCCCTCGGGAAGCAGGAGATCAGCGTGCTCCTGGTAGAAAGCGGTGGTACACTTAATTATTCCCTGTTGGAGCAAAACCTTATCGATAAACTATATTGTTTTATCGCCCCTATCCTCTTTGGGGGTAAAGATGCTCCCACTCCCCTGGAAGGATCGGGTATTGGCGAACCGGATAAAGCCTGGATCGTGAAAGATCTAGA
>DMPF01000115.1 GCA_003456095.1 Bacillota bacterium | reverse complement strand
GGAGTAACGGGATTTTTTATTGTAGCGAACACAGTCATAATCCATCCCGCCCCCTAATATTTATAGATGGAGAAGGGCTTTGACAAGGGGGTATAGATATGGGACGGACACCTTTGCATGGAGATAAGTTAGAGCTGCTTACCGCTCCCTGCTACTGCTGGGGCAGGTGTTTCTTGACGAGGCGCAGTAAAGGAATGCCCAGGGCTAGAACAGCCACGGACTGACCGGCAGCGATGTAGAAAACGGTTATCCAGTAAGGTATTTGGAAAAAAGCGTAAAGATAGAGGCTGACGCCGAAGGCATTCAGCAGGATAGGGCTGAGATAGGCGATATAGGTATGGCGGAAGCGGTAGGTAATATAGGCAGCTACCAGGGTGGTCAGGCTGCCGAAGACTATATCCACTATTCCCCATGGGCCCATCAGGTTGGCCAGCAGGCAGCCGATAAAAAGGCCAAGGACTGCCTCCGGCATGATCATGGGCAAAAGAGTCAGTGATTCTGCCAGGCGGACCTGTATCTGGCCGTAACTGATGGGGGCGAAGACAAAGGTTATGGCCACATAAATCGCCGCGATGATTCCCGTGCGGGCTATATAACGGGTAGTGATTTTCCAGTGGTTCATCCGCATCTTTTCCATCTCCTCCGTGTAAATCCTCCGGCCACTTGCGCCTCAGGCAAGTGGCTTCACTGTGGTTGCTTCAGTTTATAGGGGAAGGCGCAGCTCCCATTAGGTTGTCAGGTTTGCAGGCAAAGCTTCTTCCCTTGACACACCGGGGCAGGAAAGGTATTATTTCTTTATATATTATAACCGATAATATTATAACAGATCTGCGGCAAAAAGGGAGGGAGCCAGGTGGTAAAAAAAACTATTGAAGAAATTAATGCCAAAATCAAAGCCGGCAAGGCCGTTGTGGTCACTGCCGAAGAACTGATCCCCATGGTTAAAGAACAGGGTGTTGCCGAGACGGCGCAAAATGTGGATGTGGTTACCACAGGGACGTTTGGCCCGATGTGTTCTTCCGGCGCTTTTTTCAATCTGGGGCATCCCAAACCGCGCATAAAAATGGCTAAAGTGCTGCTCAACGGAGTAGAGGCCTACACCGGCGTGGCTGCGGTGGATGTGTACCTGGGTGCCACCCAGATCCCCGAGACCGATCCGGCAAATAAAAATTTCCCCGGTGAATTTAATTACGGCGGTGGACATGTCCTCGAGGACCTGGTAAAGGGGAAGGAAGTGCTGCTGGAGGCCACCGCTTACGGAACAGATTGTTATCCCCGCAAAAAACTGGAGAAGATGATCCGTCTGGATGAGCTCCCTCAGGCTATTCTCTTTAATCCGCGCAATGCCTACCAGAACTACAATGTTGCGGTAAACCTTTCCGACCGCACCCTTTATACCTATATGGGCATTCTCAAGCCAAACTTGGGGAATGCGAACTACAGCAGCGCCGGTCAGCTTTCTCCCCTGTTCAACGATCCCTATTATCGCGTCACCGGACCGGGGACAAAGATATTCCTGGGGGGTGGTGTGGGTTTTGTCAGCTGGAACGGCACCCAGCATAACCCGGGAGCGCCCCGCGATGCGCATGGTGTGCCAACCGCTCCCGCCGGTACTCTGGCCGTTATCGGGGACTTAAAGCAGATGTCACCCCGCTGGCTGCGGGGGGTTTCTTTCCTGGGTTACGGGGTTTCGCTCATGGTCGGCCTTGGTGTCCCCATCCCTGTAATTGACGAGGATATGATCCGCTGTGCTGCCGTAAGCGATAGTGAAATCTTTGCCCCTGTAGTGGACTACAGCGAATCTTATCCCCAGGGGCTGGGGGAAGTGCTGACGACAGTCAGCTATGCAGAGCTGCGCAGCGGGGAGATTAATGTAAACGGGAAAAAAGTTCCTGCCGCCCCCCTTTCCAGTTATTATGGAGCGCGACAGATCGCGCAGATTTTAAAAGAGTGGATCATGGACGGAAAGTTTCTGCTTACCGCTCCCGCCTTTAACATTCCCCTCGCCGGCGGCATTTCCGATTATCAGGGACTTGTTTTCTCCGATTCTGATCCTGCGAGGGGGTGTCACAACGCATGAAAGAAAAAATGGTGCTTTATTTCCCTCCCACGGTAACGGAACAACCCTTTATCTATTATTTAATCAAGGATTTTAACCTCCTTGTCAATATCCTCAAGGCTGATATCAATCCCCGCATGGAGGGGCGCCTTGTTGTGGAGATTGGCGGGGAAAAGGCCGATTTTGCCGCCGGCCTTGATTTTCTGCAAGGGCGGGGGGTAAAGGCCTTCCCGCTGGAACAGGAGATTATCTGGGTGGAGGAACGCTGCACCCAGTGTGGCGCTTGTACGGTAATCTGCCCGGCGGGAGCTTTGCATCTGGACCGCGTCACCATGCAAATAAGTTTCAGCGGTGATAAATGCGTTGTCTGTGAGCACTGCATCAAGGCTTGCCCTTCCCGGGCGATGGAGGCGCGGTTTTAAAAGATGTATGGCAGTGCAAGACGGGACTACCGTCGGGAGCTTTGCCCCGCGGAGATGCAGCCCTTCAGGCTGGCGGTAAAAGAGACGGACCTCTGGCTGGCGGTGGATCAAAATATCCCGGTCGCCGCGGTGGCAGGAGAGCTGGAGAGCTTTATCTGGCACCAGCGGACCATTTTGGAGCATTACCTGAAAAAGGATCCTCTATTTTGCACAACCTTGGATCCCCACCCGGCTCTGCCGGATGCCCCGGCATTGGCCTTCGCCATGGCCCGGGCGTCTAATCGGGCTGGAGTGGGGCCGATGGCGGCGGTGGCCGGTGCTTTTGCGCAACTTGCCGGCGAGTGGCTGCTGCGATACAGCTCCCAGGTTATCGTGGAAAACGGCGGTGATATTTATTACTGCTGCAGACAAGCTTTACGCGTGGGCGTTTATGCCGGGGCATCACCTTTCAGCGGCCGTCTAGCGGTGGAGGTGCATGCCCCCGGGCAAGGACGGGGGATCTGCACCTCTTCGGCAACGGTTGGCCCTTCTTTCAGCAAGGGACGGGCCGATGCGGCAGTGATCTGCGGCGTTGATGCCCTGCTGGCCGATGCTGTGGCAACAGCCGCGGCCAGCATGGTGCATACGGAAGATGACCTTAAGCGGGCGATCAATTTTGCCCTGGGAATCGAGGGCATCGAAGGTGCGCTGGTTATTCTTGGCGATAAACTGGCGGTCCGCGGCAAGATGCGGCTTGCGAAACTGTAAGCTAAAAATTATCATTGTGTCCCGAAATTTTCTTGTGTCCCGAAATTTTCTTCGATGAGCGGGACGAAACGGCAGCTGCAAAGGTGCCGGCGCTGCAGGCCGCCTGCTGTATTGGTATAAATATAGAGATCCTGCTGCCAGCCTTCCCCTTCCGGGATGACCAGTCTGCCGCCGGGGGCAAGCTGTGCCGGCAGGGCCGCAGGCAGGCTCCCGGCGGCAGCGGTAACGATAATGGCGCCAAAAGGCTGGTGTTCCGGCCAGCCCTTGCTCCCGTCACCCGTTTTAAAACTGATGTTATTGTATCCCAGCGCGGCGAGTACCTTTTGTGCGCTTGCGGCGAGGGAAGGGAGCCGTTCCACCGTATAAACGTGTCCCACCAGTTCGGCTAAAATAGCTGTTTGATAACCTGAACCGGTACCGATTTCCAGGACTTTTTCATCCCCTCTGAACTCCAGGGCCTGGGTCATGAGGGCCACAATATAGGGCTGGGAGATTGTCTGTTCCTCCCCGATAGCCAGAGGGTGGTCTGCGTAGGCTAGGTGAAGATGCCCCGGGTTGACAAAATAATGGCGGGGCACGCGGCGGAAAGCCTCCAGCACCTGCCGGTCATGAATGCCCCGCGGGATGAGCTGCTGTTTAATCATCTCCTCCCGCTCACTGACATAATCTTCTTTTTGCATACGGGCGCTCCTTTCCCTATGTTAATGGTACGAAGCTTAATGGCATGGAAATTATAACATAAAATGGAGGCGAAAGAAAACGTGCCGTTTGAACAAGGACCGATCCGCCCGCCCAGTGAGGCGGAAAGTCTGCTCATCAGGATAAATCGCAATTGTCCATGGAACAGATGTCTCTTTTGTCCCGCCTATAAGGGTAAAAAGTTCTCCCGCCGCACGGTGGAGGAGATTAAAGAAGATATTCTTGCTTTTAAAGAAGCGGAGCAGAAACTAAAAAGGCTGAGCTTCAATTACGGTTACGGCGGTGCCGTCGGTGCGGAGCTGCTGGAGCTCATTTACCAGCAGGATCCGGAACTGATCCAGGTGGGCCTCTGGCTTTACCGCGGCGGCAAAAATGTCTTTTTACAGGATGCGGACGGGCTTGCCATGGCCGCGGATAAGCTGGTTGCGATCCTATATTTTTTAAAGGAACAATTTCCCACGGTGGAACGGATCACAACTTACGCCCGGGCTAAAACGGCGGCAAAACGTACAGTGGAACAGCTTACCACCATACGCGAAGCGGGGCTGACCCGTGTGCATATCGGCATGGAAACAGGCAACGATGCGCTGCTGGCCTACATGTGCAAGGGAGTTACGGCGGCGGAGCAGATTGAAGGGGGAAAGAAAATAAAAGAGGCGGGCCTTAGCCTGAGTGAATATGTACTGCTGGGCCTGGGCGGCCGTGACGCCTGGCAGGAGCATATCATGGATACGGCAGCGGCATTAAACGCCGTTGATCCCCACTTTATTCGCCTGCGTACGCTGGCGCTGCGCCACAAAATACCCCTGCTCGACCATGTGGAAAAAGGAACCTTCATACCCCAGGAAGATGAAGGCACGGCACGGGAGGTAAAGCTGCTGCTGGAGAACCTTACGGTGCACAGTTACATTGTGAGCGACCATTTCCTTAATCTGCTGGAAGAAATTGAAGGACAGCTGCCCCAGGATAGATTGCGCCTGCTGGATGTTGTCAACCGTTATCTGGAGATGTCCCCGGAACGGCGGGCCAATTATCGCCTGGGGCGGAGGTTGGGCTACTACCGCAAGCTTCTGGATATGGAGGATCGAAATCGCTTTTCACAGGTGGAGGAGGTGCGCCATAATCTGCAGAAGCAGGGCGAAGATCAGGAACAATTCCTGGCCAAATATCTGGCACGGTATGTATAATGCGGTGGTATGTTTAAATGCGGAAAAAGAGGAGGACTGTTCATGGCTGAACAACAGGTGGAGAGGAAGATGGTAAGAAAGGGGTTATGCCTGCTGCCTGGGCGGTGGTGGCTGGTTACCCTGGCAGGAGCGGCTGTTTTGCTCCTGCTGACAGGATTTTTTCTTGGTCAGGGCGTCGTTGCCAATCCAGACACCGTTCCCGGATCGGAGCGGGACCCGCTGGTGACGGCGAGCTGGGTGGAAGCAAGACTGAATACTTTTGCCCAGGCCCTGGGGGAACGCCCCCTGCCGGGGGTAGTCCGCGAGCTGGGGCCGGCTCCCGTTTATAGAGTAGTGGTGGTGGAATCAGGCCAAACGATGCTTATGGGTGAGGGGACCGAGTTTATTTTACGCAGCGGGCGAGCCCGCGCCCTGGTACCGATCAAGGGAACGGGCCTGGCCAACCTGACCACGGGAAAAAACCTTGTTGACGGAGATCCCATTGAGCGTGACCATTTAATACTCTCACCCCGTGATGACGGACGGGGTATTGTCACGGTGACACAGGCTATATTTCTGGTAAGAAATAATTACCGCATTGTTTAAGGCGGCAAAGGAGCAAAACGCTTGAGCTGTATCGTCCTTTCCGGGTACTATGGATTTCATAATGTGGGCGATGAAGCCATCCTGGAGGCAACCTTAAGGCTGATCCGCCGCTACCGCCCCGAGCTGGAGGTGGTGGTCCTCTCCGGCGATCCAGAGCATACGCGGCGCAGCTATGGCGTTGCGGCGGTGTACCGCGGCAATTTGCCCGCCGTGGTGCGGACCATGCGGCAAGCTGCGCTGCTGGTCAGCGGCGGGGGAGGGCTGCTGCAGGATGTGACCGGCTGGCGCAGCGTGCCCTATTACCTGGGGATGATCAAACTGGCTAAGCTGCTGGGCGTACGGGTGGCTGTCTTTGCCCAGGGGATCGGTCCCTTGAAGCGCCCTTTACACCGCCGCCTTGTTCAGCAGGTGCTTTCCCGTGTGGACTGGATCAGTGTGCGGGATCCCGCTTCCCTTAACCTGCTTAAGGAACTGGGAGTATTAAGAGCGGTCGAGCTGGCTGCCGATCCTGTCTTTACCCTTGAGCCTCCCGGCCTATCCGAGGTGGAACGTTGCCGCCGTGAGTATGGTCTGCGGCGTGAAGGGGGAAAACCGCTGGTGGGGATATCCCTGCGCCGCCTGCCCGGAGGGAATGACGGTGCGGCGTTTATCGAGCTTGCCAGGGCTGCCTGCCTTTTCCTGGAGCAGCAAAAGGGAGCCCGTTTGTTGTTTTTGCCTTTCCAGACGAAAGAGGACCTGGAGGCGGGGCGCGCTGTTTTTAGCGGCCTTTCCCCCGGGCATATAATAATAGAGAAGAATATGCCGCCGCAGGAGATGTTGAGCCTGATCGCGGGTCTGGATCTAATCCTGGCGATGCGCCTGCACGCGCTTATTTTTGCGGCCGTCTGCGGTGTGCCTTTTGTGGGATTGCCCTATGATCCAAAGGTGAACGCCTTTTTACGGCTGATGGGCGAGGCGAAAGCCATGTCCCAACCTCCGGGCAGTTCTGAACTTTCACGCCTGCAAGAGCAGCTTGCCCTTGCCCTGGAGGGGGGAACAGGGGGAGAGATTATCTCCCGGGTACGGCAGCAAAAAGAAGTGGCGCAGGCAGCGGCGCGGCGGCTGCTAACCTTCGTCTGACGGAAAACCGAAATAATTTTCTCCTGCTGCCATATTTTGTTTGTTAAAATTTCCTCGGTTATGATAAAATATGAATATAAACAATAAGGAAAGGAAGTGGAGCCCGGAAGGGGGAGCTTTTTCGGGCGTACGATGATACCGGTAAAGGTAAAAGGCGTCGGTCTGGATCTTTCCCGCAACCCTCTGCTTCTGCTCATTGACCAGGAGGAAAAAATGGTGCTGCCGATTGGCATCGGACTCAATGAGGCGCAGCTAATCTCCTTCAAGCTT
This sequence comes from Bacillota bacterium, assembly GCA_003456095.1. Taxonomy (GTDB): domain Bacteria; phylum Bacillota; class Dethiobacteria; order DTU022; family UBA8154; genus UBA8154. The sequence goes on along the minus strand of DMPF01000115.1, from coordinate 6,537 downwards.
GGCGGATATTTTTTCCCCCGTCCGCTTACTCACGATCTGATGGCGGCGGTTTGTGGGCATCTCGGTGCGACGATTAATAAAATTGTGGTGAACAATGTGCATGATGGTACTTACTATGCTCAGATCTATCTGGAACAGGCGGAGAAAGAAATTGTTGTTGATGCCCGTCCCAGCGATGGGGTCGCCCTGGCCCTAGCCAGCGGGACGCCTCTTTATATTACGGAGGAGGTAGCCTCCCATTCTCTCCCTTTTGCCGAAGTGGTTAAAGAAAACATGGAAGATTTTTTAGATCATCATGACGATACGGATGATGACCTGGATGAAGATATGGATAGTGATGATTTCAGCGGCGGTGAGTCCGGCGGAAGAACACTGCACTAAGCGGAAGGTTAAGGAGGCTATACTTTGCCCGGACGGCTGAAAAGGATTACATTGCTATGCTTCTTCTTAGCGGCGCTCTGTCTATTCCTGCCCGCTGCAGGAGGGGAGCCGCAGCAGGCCCTGGATGCGGATGGGGTTAAAAGCATTTACCTGCTGCCATTGCAGGGGGTAATTACGGCCGGGCAGGCTGCTTTTATAAAGCGGCAGCTTGACACCCTGGATCCCCAGGCTGTGCAGGCGGTAATTATCCATATGGATACCCCGGGTGGACTGGTGGATGCTACTTTGAACCTGAGCAAGGCCTTTGCTGCCGCTCCGGTGCCGATCGTGGTATTTGTCGGTCCAAGTGGAGCCATCGCCGCGTCCGCGGGAGCTTTTATCCTCGTAAGCGCCGATGTTGCCGCCATGGCACCGGGCACAACTGTGGGAGCAGCCAAGCCGGTAGCCCTCTCTCCCGGGGGGGCGGAGCCGGCGGAAGATAAGACCATAAACTTCCTGGCCGGGCATATGCGCAGTATTTCCCGGGAAAGGGGCCGGCCGGGGGATATTACGGAACGCTTTGTCACGGAAAACCTCACCCTGAGCGCCAACGAGGCGCAGGAGCAGGGTGTGATTGATCTCTTGGTTCCCAACCTGGATGCCCTGCTGGCAGCGCTGCATGGATGGGAAGGCGAAAAAGGAGGGCAGCTTTATACCATTATTACCGCGGGCGCCCCTTTACAGGAGCAGAAGATGACGCTGCAGGAACGTTTTCAGGATAGGATCAGCAACCCTCAGATTGCCTTTTTACTGCTGATGGCCGGCGTGCTGGGCATCTATTTCGGTCTGGGGATGCCGGGAACTTTCATCCCCGAGGTGCTGGGAGCACTTGCCCTGCTCCTGGGTATCTACGGCATCGGCCTCTTCGATACGAATACGATGGGAATTATCTTTCTGATCGTAGGCTTTGCCCTGCTGATTGGGGAGATCTTTACATCCGGCTTCGGCGTTCTCGGTATCGGCGGCGCGGTGAGCCTGTTAATCGGGGCTGTTCTTCTGCCCCGTGAACCGCTGATGGCGGAAGGCTGGTACGCCTCTTTTATTGCCACCGTGGTCGGACTTGCCCTGGCCGTAAGCATGCTCAGTTTCGTGGTTTCGACGGTGGTGCTGCGCTCCCGCCGCGGCTGGAAGAAAAGCGGCGCTTTCTTTCGCATTGCCCCTGTGGCGGAGGTGGTGGAGCTTTTGGCACCCTGCGGTACGGTGAGGATGCGGGGTGAATTATGGAAAGCCTGCAGCGAGGATGGTTCAACATTGCAGGAGGGGGTCCGGGTGGCCGTGATCAGGCAGGAAGGTCTTACCCTTTATGTACGGGCGGTGGATGGCGACACGCAAGCTGGAGATACGCAAGGAAAAGAGTCTCATTCGCCTGGTTAGCAGTGAACAAAATAGCAGGAGGTGTTATCCGTGCTGGAGGAAATCTGGCGGGAATTGTTTCCTTTGGCTGGGACTGGTATGGAAACGATCTTTACACTGATTTTTGTTGTGATAGCGTTTTTTTATTCCGCCATCAAGGTGGTCAGGGAATATGAAAGGCTCGTAGTTTTTCGCCTGGGGCGCCTGATCGGTTCCCGGGGGCCGGGGTTGCTTTTGCTCATTCCTGTCGTTGACCGGTTCGTGCGTGTGTCGTTGCGGGTGATCACCCTGGATGTGCCGACGCAGGAAGTAATCACCAGGGACAACGTAACCTGCAGCGTCAACGCGGTTGTTTACTATCGCGTCATTGACGCCAGCAATGCCATTGTTAACGTGGAAAACTACCGGGAGGCCACCGGCCAGCTTGCCCAAACCACTTTGCGCAGCGTGGCCGGGCAGGCGGAACTGGATGAACTGCTCGCGGAGCGGGATAAGCTCAACCGCCAGATCCAGAAAATCCTTGACGAGGCTACCGACCCCTGGGGCATCAAGGTTACCTCGGTGGATATCAAAGATGTGGTAATCCCCGAAGGGCTGCAGAAGGCTATTGCCCGCCAAGCGGCGGCGGAGCGGGAACGGCGTGCCATTGTAATCCAGGCGGAGGGAGAAAAACAGGCGGCACAGAAACTGGCGGAAGCGGCCGAGACCCTGACAGGCCAGCCGGGAGGCCTGTTTATGCGCTTGCTGCGCTCTCTGCCGGAAATTACGGGGCAGCAGGGAAATATTATCGCCTTCCCCCTGCCCATGGAGCTGCGCTATCTGCTCGACGCCTTTACCCCACCATCCGGCAAAAAAGAGTAGGGTTAGTCTAAATACTCCACAATTTCATGCAGCGGCCGCTTGGCCGGGGTGTCCGGTGTTTCCGCGGCATAACCGATGGGAATGAGCGCCACGGGGCGCATATTTTGCTGATTCGCACCGATGATCCGAGCTGCCGGCTCTTCCCGGAAAGCGCCTACCCAGCAGGTGGCCAGTCCGGCGGCGGCGGCGGTGAGGAGTATGTTTTGAATGGCGGCCGCGGTATCCTGCAGGGCATAGAGTTCACTGCCGCGCCGTCCATAAGAAATACGGGAACGTTCCGGCTCGGCGCATACAACGATAACCACAGGGGCGGAACAGATCCACATTTGTCCAAGAGCCGCGTCGCAGAGCTGTTCCTTCTTTTCCCGGTTACGCACAACATAGAAGCGCCACGGCTGCACGTTACCTGCCGATGGTGCCGATTGTCCCGCCTCCAGCAGTCGTGTGAGCAGTGCGGGAGGAAAGGGATCGTCTTTAAAACGGCGCACGCTGCGCCTTTTTTTAATTAAATCCAAAATATCCATGGTTGGCTGAAGAAGATCTCCAGCGTTCACCTCCCCAGTGCATCTTAATCGTCATTTTACCATGTTTCTGCCGTAGCTTCAACGCATCAGCATTAGCAAGAAGCACCCCACCGCTGAAATAATACCAGGGAACCTGCAAAATGTGTGCCAAGTTACCCTTACCCAGCCCTAAGGGATAAATAGCCAGCAAGGTAGCAAGGGTACCAATCAGCAGGACAATCAATGTATATTAAAGGGTTTCCCCGGCTATAAAAAAATACCTCCTCTTTGGCGCGGCGTTCAGGGTGGAGTTTGTCGTTATTTCCCGGGAAATAAGGATATCTGGAACAGCAGGAGGTGCGATGCACTGGGACAAACGGAACATAAAATTTATGTCGATGGGCTGTGCTTGAAGGGTTATTCCTACAGCATGGAGGGGAAGCAGGGACAATGGGGCGGCAGACCCATGTTGCTGCTTTGCCACGGCATTCCTGCCGCGCCACAGACTGAAGGCCGGGGCAACGGGGAAAAGGACGGCGGCTACCCTGCTCTTGCCGCATCATGTCTGCGGGAGGGCTTTAACGTTTTTCATTTTAATTTTCGGGGGACGGGCGAAAGCGAGGGCAATTTTGATCTGGCAGGATGGCAGCGCGATCTGGCGGCGGTCCTGGACTATTGGGAGAAGGAAGGACAAAGAAATACTTTTCTGCTCTGGGGATTCAGCGCGGGGGCGGCTGTCTCCTGCTGCGTGGCGGCCCGCGATTCCCGGGTAAAAGCCTTGGTGATGGCCGCATCCCCCGCCGAATTTGCCGGCCTGTTTCCCGCAGGGGAAGAGCAGCGCCTGCTGGCAGTGATGCGGCAGCGGGGAATTATACGAGACAGGGACTTTCCTCCCGATACTGCCCGCTGGCTGCAGGATATTCACGCTGCAAGTCCTTTGATGTACATAAGAGCCATCCCCCCCCGGCCTTTATTAATTATACATGGGGAAGAGGATGAAGTGGTTTCCCGTAACCACGCCCACCAGCTTTACCTGGCTGCCGGTGCTTACACGGAGCTAATGATCCTGCCCGGGGCCGGGCACCAGCTCCGCCGTCATCCTCCCGCCGTATACTGCTGCCTGCGCTGGCTTAAAAACCAAAAAATGCCAAGAGCATAAGCAGCGACCCAGGCGAGATTAATGGGGAAAAATGTGATTATCCCAAGTGAAGGGATGGAGTTGGCAGCCTTTCTTTGACTGGTTACTGGTCGAGGATATTTTCCAGGCCGCAAACCAGCCCCTGCATGGTTATAACTTTTTTGACAGCAAGAATAACTCCCGGCATAAAGGAGTTACGATCATAAGAGTCATGGCGCAGGGTCAAGGTCTGCCCCTGCCCGCCGAAGATTACCTCCTGGTGGGCCACGAGCCCGCTTAGGCGTACACTGTGAATATGCACACCATCCTGCAGGCCTCCCCTTACGCCCGGCAATTTGAGCAGTTCTTCCCTTTGGATCGTTTGCTGCGGGCGGGAGGCCGCAATCATCTGCGCCGTTTTCAGCGCCGTCCCTGACGGCGCGTCAATTTTCTGGTCATGGTGCAGTTCAATAATCTCGACCTGAGGAAAATAGCGTGCTGCCGTGGCGGCGAATTTCATTAACAGCACGGCACCCAAGGCAAAATTTGGCGCAACAAACGCTCCAATGCCGCTCTTTTGCACAAGTTCGCCGATCCTGGCAAGATCAACCTCCGTAATGCCTGTAGTGCCAACGACCGGGCGTACTCCGCCCCGGAGTGCGACCGAGATATTTTGCATCACTGCCAGGGGAGTGGTAAAATCTACCATGACCTGGGGAGTATATTCCCCAAGCGTTTTGGGGGTCAGCTGGCGCACGTTAATACCCGTTTCCCCCATACCCAGGAAGATTCCCATATCTTCACCATTGCCCAGGCTGTCAAAAGCATCTACCAGCTGCAAGCCCTCAGTTGCCAGCACCGTGCGGCAAACTTCCCGGCCCATGCGCCCCATGGCGCCGCTTACGGCAACGCGAATCTTATCCATAATTTTCCCCACCCGCCCATCTCCTGGCAGTCTGTTAGCGTAAACTGTTATCATTGTCCTAGAAAAACCATAAGATGTCAAGAATTCAACGTCAATAAGCAGGGTAACATAAAATAAGAGAAAATAGTGGGGATAGGGGAAAGAATAAAAAGAGCGAAAGGGGATTCAGGAAAAAGAGGGATATAAATGAAAATCGGTATCAATGGTTTTGGGCGGATTGGCCGCCTGGCCTACCGGGCACTGCGGGAAAAAGGCGGTGCCGCGGTGGTGGCGGTCAATGACCTGACAGATAGTAAAACACTGGCCCACCTGCTCAATTATGACTCACTTTTATATTTTAGCTGCGCTGACGCAAAATATTAATGCCGCCGCAAAAAAATGGATACATCGTAAGAAGCGTAAAAGGATTTTTTATGGCAGAACAGAAATATTAAGGTTATAATGTGGAGAGGGGTAGGCTTGATGCCGAAATATCAGGAATTGAAAAGCATGCGGGATGTACGGGAACTTAAGGTCTCTGCGGAACGGGTTTTTCACAGTGCCACCCATGAAGAGATCCTTCAAGGAATCACCTCCGATGTTTATTTTGTGCGTACGCGGGAACTGCTTACCTATGCTGCTAAGGAAAATACGCCTGTGGTTGCGGAGATTTTCTGCAGGCAGGCCGGCGTCCTCGCCGGTGTGGATGAGGTCTTTAACTTCTTAAAAGACAGGGATGTTTCTTTGTGGGCTGTCCCGGAGGGTGAGGATATAGCGGTAAAAGAAGTGATCATGCGCATTCGTGGTCCTTATAACAATTTTGGCATGTTTGAAACGGTGCTGCTGGGCATGCTGGCCAGTGCCAGCGGCTGGGCCACGGCGGCCAGGGCATGCAGCAAGGCTGCGGACGACAGACCCGTCTACAGTTTTGGGGCGAGACATCTCCATCCCGCAGTCGCTCCTGTCATGGAGCGGGCTGCGGTGATCGGCGGGGCCCGGGGTTGCAGCTGTATCCTCGGGGCCAAGCTGCTGGGGAAAGAACCGGTTGGCACCGTACCCCATGCCGCCATTCTCATTATCGGCGACACGGTGGAAACGGCGTTTATTTATGACGAAGTAATGCCACCCGACTCCCCGCGCATTATCCTGGTGGATACCTTTAAGGATGAGGCCGAGGAGACAATGCGCGTGGCCAATGCATTAAAAGAACGTTTGGACGGGGTGCGTCTGGATACACCCGGAGAGCGGGGCGGGGTCACTCCCGGTCTGGTAAGGGAGATCCGTGCCCGACTGGATCTTGCCGGGTTCAATCATGTGCGTATTTTTGTCTCCGGCGGCATTACTGCGGAGCGTATTCCGGCCCTGGTGGAAGCGGGAGC
>DMPF01000077.1 GCA_003456095.1 Bacillota bacterium | reverse complement strand
CGGTCTCCGGAAAGGCGCGTGCGCACCAACAACTCAACCGGCCCGCCGGCAGGCAAACAGGCTTTTGCTTCTTTTCCCCGCAGAAGCAGCAGTACACGCTCAAAGTCGAGATATGCCTCTTTCTTTCCATCGGGCGGCCACCGCAGCCCTTCCGGTGCAAAGAGCCCCGCTTGCAGGCTTAGATTCGTCCCCGGAAAGACTACCTGACCAGGGACGGTAAGGCTTAAAGGGGCAAAACAGCCGGCACGGGCACGGGGCGGGGTACGGTAAAAAAGAGTAAGGCTGTCATAGCTGCGGGAAACCCTTAGCCCGCCGGGAAGATGAATTACCCCATGGGGCGAACCCTCCCCCAGCAGTTTTAATATCATGCGCAGATGCAACTGACCCATCTCCAGGGGCACCGCACCCGACAGCCGGCGCACAGCAAGGCGCAGGATGCGGCCCTGCATGGCTCCATGCTCCTGCAGGAGACCTTTACCGTCAAGCACAAGATAGTCTTCGTCTTCCTTGAAAAGCAGGCGGAACAGCCCTGCGGCAGCACTTTTTTCCAGGAAATCACGTTCAAGGAGCAGGAGCCGGGAGAGACGTTGCAGGCCGCGGCGCACCCCCGGGTTATACTCCCGCTCCAGCAGGGGCAAAAGCTGCAAGCGAATTTTATTGCGTGTATATTCAGTACTCAGGTTGCTCTCGTCCTGGCGGGGAGTCAGCCCGCTGGCACGGCAATAACGCTCTATCTCTTCCCGGCTGATCTCCAGCAGGGGTCTGATCAGACTAATCCCTTCATCCAGGGAGCGCTTATATTTCATGCCGGTCAACCCATCTAAGCCGGTTCCCCTGAGAAAATTCAGCAATAATGTTTCCACCTGGTCATCGCACTGATGTCCCACCGCCACACAGGCCGCACCGATCCGCCGGGCAAGCTGGAGAAGGAAGCGGTAACGCAGGCGGCGCGCCCCGTCCTCAAGCGAAAGAGCATGCTTATGGCTGAACGCCCTTGTGTCCACCTCGACGGTGATACAAGGAAGTCCCAGGCGGCGCGCCTCTGCCCGCACAAAGGCGGCGTCTTCACGGGCGGCCTGCCCACGCAGACCGTGGTTAAGGTGAGCGACGTAAAGGGAAAAGGAGCAGCTCTGCTCCCCTTTTAACGCATTAAGCACATGGAGTAAAGCCAGGGAATCGGCCCCTCCGGAAACAGCCACCACAACCATATCCCCTTTTTCGATCAGATGTTCACGGAGCACCAGCTCCTGCACCCGACTCCTAAGCTCGAGCATTTTTAAGCAAAGACCTCCTCATCACCTTTTACCTTGCCTTAAATATTAAATATTATTTTCCCCGGATAAAAAACCTTCTTAAATCCCGAATAATAAATCAAAAAATTTCGCAACACGACAGGGACAGGTGACAGGGGGGACGGTTCTCTTGTCACCTCTGTCACCCCCCCCTGTCACCTGTCCCTGTCGTGTTGCCTCAACCCAAGGGGCGGAAGCACCCCACCAGAACGGTAAGATCATCCCGTACACCGCGCGGCCAGCGATAGCATGCCTCTTCGATCAGCCGACCACTCTGGTCACCCCGCCGTTTTTTAAAAAGCTGGGCGGAGCTCCCATTTTATATATTTCCAGTTCTCCGAAGAGGCTGTCCAACATTGCCAGGTCCAAGGTGGCAAATTTCTCCGAGGGGTAACGGATGCACAGCAGTGTGTTAATTGTATAAGGTATAACCACCATCCATCAGGCGCCACAGCAGCATAGTCGCCGGCAAAACCCACGGAGGGAAAACCCCCGCATCAAGCGTCAACCAGCCGGCCAGCACACCAAGGGTGACGGCCCCTTTCCAGGGCAGGGGGCTGCGCAAAACCATTGCCCAAAATATCAGCGTAAAAGGCATAATTTCTCTCAAAAGAGAAGCTCGACCCACAAATAGGGCAATAATAAACCAGTAAAACCAGTTTAACTGCAGACCCTCTTTTTTCGCCGTAAATTTATTCAATGTGGAGGATGGATGTGACCTACTAAAATTCTGTACCCAGTCAGGCATACGCAGGGGCCTTTTCCTCGTGTTTTGGATGCGTTCGGGCATAGCATACCTCCCTGCGGTTTTAAAAGCATGTCCCATTATAACAAGTCCTATAGGAAATGTCTGTCAAAAAAGGGAGGTAAAAGCAATTTTAATTATGACAAATAATCTCCTGATTCAGGAAGAATATGCCCGCTTAAAAAAAATACACCTCTATCCAGGCGTATTTACCAAAATATTCTATTTTTGTTGTCGATAGACAGAAGAAAAACTGTTATTTAAAATAATAAAATAGCAGATGCCGGAAACAATTTTCCCTGTTCTGCAGGGCGAAACAGAATGCTTTAGTCAAAATGGCGGAAACTTCTTCCCCCACCTCTTTTTGCATCGGTGTTTTTCCGCAGATCCTGTTGTTTCTCTTCACTCTCCTTAATAAAACGGGCCAATTTGTCCTCAAAAGAAACAACCCCAACACCGGAGGCAGTGCGGTTGGTGCTGCGCCGCGGCGCAGGGCTTCCCTTGCCGTCGTTTAGCGCACGCCTGATGGAAAGCCCCACTTTCCCGTCACCGTTAACGGATAGAATCTTCACCTTGACCTTGTCCTTTTTCTGGAGATGCTCGCGGATATCCTTGACATAGCTGTCCGCCACCTCTGAAATATGCACAAGGCCCGTTTCCCCATTCGGCAGCAGTATAAATGCACCAAAGTTAGTAATTCCCGTTACCACCCCTTCCACAATACTCCCTACTGACAGCGAAGACATAATGAAAAAAAATCCTCCTTCAAAAAATAAATATCCCCAAAAAAAATTATATTCCCTTTCCTCAAATTGTCAATAATCTACGGCATTATTTACGTCCAATTTTAATCGCCTACAGAAAAAATTATCTCGCCGGGCCGTACCAAACCCAGTTCCCTGCGGGCCCGCAGCTCCAGGTAATCAAGATCCTGCAGCAACAGAATTTCCCCTTGCAATGCCGCGTTCTCCGCTTTAAGCATCTCCATATAGCTGATCAGTTTATTAAGCTCACGCTTGGCCTGCCAGTAGGCATAAGCCTGTCCGGCATAAAAATATAGGGCAATGCCCATGCAAACAATAACGATGAATGTTATCAGCTTACGTGCCGGATTGGCCTTGGAGCGCTGCGGGTAACTGACCACCTTACCCAAAAAGCTTACCCCCCCA
>DMPF01000126.1:491-3258 GCA_003456095.1 Bacillota bacterium | reverse complement strand
TGCCCCATTGCGCCAGAAAGGCCATGGGGGCTATCGTGGGAATCCAGGCTACGCCGTTTGCGGCCATGGCCTTCACTGTTTCTTCCTCCACGAAATAGCCGTGTTCCACGCTGTGTGCCCCCGCCTGCACCGCCAGGCGGACGGCGGCGTCGGAGCTGGCATGGACCATGACAGGCAGCTCCAGGGCGGCGGCGCACCGTACGATTTCCCGCATTTCGTCAAGACTGAATTGCAGGGGGCCTACTTTGCCCTGATGCTTCAGGCTTACCAGGCCGGAGAGGATTACTTTCAGCTGCTGTGCTCCCGCCTCTTTGCGGCGGCGCAGCTCCTCGTTCAGCCTTTCCAATCCATGTAAGCCCTCCTTGCCCAGTTTGGCCCCGTAATGCCCGTGCCGGTAGAGGGATAGCCCGGTGGCCACGATGTGGGGCAGGGGTCCCGCCTCCCGTGCGGTTTGCACGGCTTCCGCCCTCAATCTTTGGGCTGTAAGGGCGCTGCCGTGGCAGTCGCCTCCGTCCCGTACAGCCAGCACGCCAGCAGCGGCTAGGGCGCGCAGGCGGCTGAGCAGCAGCTGGGGCGGGGGAGGGGCGGTAAGATTGCGAAATCCCCCCACGCCGTCCAGGGCGAGGTGAATATGACAGTCCACGAAAGCGGGGACGAGCAGCTGGTCCGGCGGAAGGGATAGGCGACGCCATCCCGGCGGCAAATCCTCTGCCTCTGCCTTCGCGTCCGGTAGCGACCTGATGGCGCTGAGTATGCTTTTTTCCAGCTGAAAAGCCGCTTTGACGGGTCGTTCACCATCCAGCGGCAACAGCCTGTCCAGCAGCCTTTCATCTTCATGGGGTAAGCGAAATGTTCCGGTTTCACACAGGGAAGGCAGCGTGTAAGCTGTCACGATTACGTTTTCAGTGCGGGCAATGGGTAAAAGCTCGGCCATGTTATCCCCCTTTGTCTTTGCGTAGTGCGGGGATATAATAACATAATCGTTTGCCTGCAGGTATCTCCGGCAGCAATTTTTGTTCAGACGGCGGAATCCAGGGAACGGGAAATGAAAGTGCGGTGCCAGAGCAGAAAGATTAAAATAGTCCAGAGTTTGCGGCTATTGTCCTGAATTCCGGCGGTGTGGGCGCGGTAAAGCTGCTCCACTACTTTTTTATGGAACCATGGCGTCCCTTCCGCTTGCAGGAGCTGCCGAAAAAAGGCCTGGAAATCATCCCGTTTGAGCCACTCCCGGGTGGGGACGGGAAAACCCCGCTTCGGCCGGTTGACCGCCTGTGCCGGCAGTATATCTTTAAAGGCCTCCCGCAATAATCTCTTGGTCTTTTTCCCCTGAATTTTCAGGGATAATGGGATGGTGGCGGCAAACTCAAAAACATGGTGGTCCAGAAAAGGTACGCGCAGTTCCAGTGAATTGGCCATGGTCATCTTATCCGCCTTGACGAGGATATCGCCGGGCATCCAGGTGTGGAGGTCGATATACTGCATGCGCGCCACCTCATCCAGGTGGGCGACGCGGCGGTAAAGAGGCGCGGTAAGGCGGTAAGGGGAAAGATCCGGCCCTGCGGCGAGAAGCTGTTTTTTCTCATCCGGAGAAAAGATGAAGGCGTTGCCGATAAAGCGTTTCTCTAAGGGACGGCGCGCCCGGGTCAGATAATTTTTCCCCGGGAGGCCGGAGGGGAGATGCTGGGCCAACAGATCCAATAAGCCGCGCAGCGGCAGCGGCAGCTGCTGCAGCGCGGCAAGGGCCGAGGGTTCGCGGTAGATGCCATAGCCGGCAAACACTTCATCAGCGCCCTCGCCGGAGAGGGTGACGGTGATCTTTTTTTTGGCCTCCCGCGCCACGAAAAACAGGGAGATAGCCGCCGGGTCAGCCACCGGTTCATCGAGGTGCCAGAGCAGACGGGGCAGGTGCTCCAGAAACTCCGCGGGAGCAATAATATATTCATTGTGGTCTGTGCCCAGGTGCCGGGCTGTCTGCCGTGCTTCCGACAGTTCACTGTAACCGGCTTCCGTATAACCCACGCTGAAGGTGGAGATCTGCTCTCGTTCCTGCACCAGAGCGGTGATAATTGCTGAATCGATGCCGCCGGAAAGAAAGGTGCCCCGGGGGACGTCGCTCTGCAGATGTAACCTTATCGCTTCACGTAGGTAATGGCGCAATCCTTCCACAAAATAAGGCAGAGATTTTTCCACTGGGGAAAAGTTGATATGCCAGTAACGGGTAAGCTGCACTGGTTTGCCCGCAGTTTTCAGCAGATAATGGCCCGGGGGGAGACGATAGACATCCTGGAAGATAGTGCGGGGCTCTGGTACATACTGAAAGGTGAGGTAGTCGGCAAAAGCTCCCTCATCTACCTGACGGGGAAAGGCAGGCAAGGCGGCCAGGGCTTTAATTTCCGAAGCGCAAGCAAAAAGGCCGTTTTTTTCCAGGTAATAAAAGGGTTTGATGCCGAAGCGGTCGCGGGCCCCAAAAAGAAGCCGCTTTTGCTCATCCCAGAGTACAAAGGAAAACATGCCCCGCAGCTGCTTCAGGCAATCCGTCCCTTTTTCTTCATAAAGGTGGACGATTACCTCAGCGTCGTTGCCTGTGGCAAAGCGGTGGCCCCGTCCGATCAGATCCCGACGTAGCTCGGCAAAATTGTAAATCTCCCCGTTGCAGGCGAGCCAGATATCTTTCCGTTCATTACAAAGGGGCTGACTCCCGGTAGTCAGATCGATAATGCTGAGGCGGCGAAAGCCTATCCCGAAACCCGGCTTGAACGCCGGGACG
>DMPF01000126.1:0-192 GCA_003456095.1 Bacillota bacterium | reverse complement strand
AAAGCCTATCCCGAAACCCGGTTCCAGGTAGTTCGCACCTTCATCGGGACCGCGATGGACCATGCAATCCCGCATTTTGGTAAGCAAAGCCGCATCCACCCTCCCCCGGTCAGGGAGTAAGCTGCAAAATCCGCACAAAAAAATCCCTTCTTTCCCGCTTAGCATTCTGCGAATTCTTTATTATCTATTCTT
>DMPF01000241.1 GCA_003456095.1 Bacillota bacterium | reverse complement strand
TGTGACGTCGTAATAAACCAGCTCGCTACTTCTGCCGAATTTATTTTTCATTTGCCGGTGCAGATGCAGCTGCAGGTCGTCCTTGAAAGTGACGACTTGCGTGAGGCAGCGGTAGACGTCGTCTAGTGAGAAATCCGTGTTCTCAAAGTAGCGGTCTTTCTCCTCATAGGTTTTTTTCTTGGACGCGGGTGCAAGAATCCGGGAGAAAACGAGGAGTTTCATGATGTTGTTTGTGTTGAACTCCGACTTAAACGATCTGGAGTGGTTGTAAAAAAAAGTGTTGAGGCCAAGTTCGTGGTAGAGCTTGCTGAGCGCGGCGTAGCCTATATTTTTGCGGTTGGCTTGGCCTTCCTTCAGAGTCTCTTCGGGATCGAGACTGATCGCGACCGGCTGTTTTTCCAAAGCCGCTTTTTTGTTCATCTCTTCGACAACGCTTCTAAAATGGGCTATTGGATCCGGGTACTCCTTGGCGAGTTCGTCGAGATATCCGAGGGATTTGACTGTCTTATGCCGGACTTTTTTTGTCACGGGGTCTCTGTAGCCCTGAACGATTGACAGATAACGACGGCCGTTGCTTTTGCCCACTTGCAGATTCATGGCAACACCTCCATCCATAAGGCATTATACCATAATAATCAACGATAAGCAACCCTATATATCGAAAAACTTGACAAAAAAATTCCCCACAAGCTACTGCTTGTAAGGCTTTATACAAGCTGACCCTATCTTCTTACTGCAAAACTAGGGTGTGGAGGCTTTGAGCTTTTAAATGTGCGGACATTTGATGGGTGGCTCAAAGCCTTTTTATATCCTAACGATTTTTTTACTCGGGGAAAATATTGACACAATCACAAACGGTCATTAAATATGAGCAGTTAAACGACAATTAGACCGGGCAGAAGCGTCCTGCCATATCGTGTCTCATTTTATGGGTCCATTATAGGTAGCTACAGCCATTGAAAGCTATGAATTAAAATGAACAGCGGCGCCGAACAATCGGTTCACTGGTTGCAATTCCACTACGCTCCATTGCGACCAGTGAACCGTAGCGTTAGACCATAAAAAAATGATAAAATAAAGCATGGAATTTGAATGGAATCCAAATAAGTCCAAAGCGAATCTAAAGAATCATGGCGTCTCTTTTCATGAGGCATCAACAGTATTTGTATAAACTGTTGGGACAGCTGACCTGCACTCCCTGCTGGAGGGCGTCAGGCTGGTCAGTATTGGTCCCATCACTTCGCAGGCGGCACGCGACATGGGACTGGCGATCGACATCGAGGCGGAGGAATACACCACTGAAGGCCTGACAGAGGCCCTGTAAAGAGAGGGAAGGAAATGATCAGCGTAACTAAACTGCTATCCGGAGCGGAACATTTTGGTGACCGCTTGCGCTACGGGGAATGTTCCAGGGGGGCGGTACACGGCACTTCTCACGGTACCGGGCCGGTGGTGGTCTGGAACTCCACGAGGACTTGCAACCTGAAGTGTATCCACTGTTACATGGAATCCGACGCTATCCGCTATGAGGATGAACTGACCACAAGCGAGGCCAAAAAATTTATTGACGACCTGGCGGAATTTAAGGTGCCGGTAATCCTTTTTTCCGGCGGCGAACCGCTGATCCGCCCGGACTTTTTTGAGCTGGCACGTTATGCGGCAGAGCGCGGCCTGCGGGTGACCATCTCGACCAACGGGACGCTGATCGACCGTGAAGCAGCCAGGGAGATTAAAAAAATCGGCGTCGGCTATGTCGGTATCAGCCTGGACGGCATCGGCGCCAAAAACGATGAATTCCGTAAGGTAAAAGGCGCCTTTGACAAAGCACTGGCCGGTATCCGCAACTGCTTGGAAATAGGGCAGCGCGTGGGGTTGCGCTTTACCATCAACCGGCACAATTACGGCGAAATGGAAAACATTTTTACCCTGATTGAAGAAGAAGGCATCCCGCGGGTTTGTTTCTACCACCTGGTTTACTCCGGGCGCGGCTCGGAAATGATGGAGGAAGACGTTGCTCTGGAGGAAAGCCGCCGCGCCATGGACCTGATTATTGATAAAACCTTGTCTTTTGAGGCGAGAGGCCTGGACAAGGAAGTTCTTACCGTGGACAATCATGCCGACGGTGTCTATCTCTACCTGCGCATGCTGCAAAGAGACCCTGACCGTGCCGGGAAAGTGTGGGAACTGCTGCGCAACAACGGCGGCAACCGGACCGGAATCGCCATCGGCCAGGTTGATAATCAAGGCTTTGTGCACGCCGACCAGTTTACCCAGAACCATACGTTCGGCAACGTGCGGGAGCGCAAGTTCGGCGAAATTTGGACCGACTGCAGCAATCCGGTTCTGGCGGGTTTAAAAAACCGCAAGCCGTTGCTTAAAGGCCGCTGCGCCGCCTGCAAATGGCTGGCAGTGTGCAACGGCAATTTCCGGGCCCGTGCCGAGGCGGCGACAGGTGACTTTTGGGAGGCGGATCCGGCTTGTTATCTTACGTACAAAGAAATCTTTTTAGGAGGATAACAAATGATTATTTCCTGGAACACAACCAGGGAGTGCCATCTGAAATGCAAACACTGCTACCGTGACGCCGGGGCGAGAGAGCAAAGCGAACTTTCTTTCAGTGAGGGGCGAGCCCTGATTGCCGAGATTGCCAAAGCCGGCTTTAAAATCCTGATTCTTTCCGGCGGTGAACCGCTGCTGCGGGAAGATATCTATGACCTGACGTCTTGCGCCAGGGAAGCAGGCCTCCGCCCCGTGTTTGGGACCACCGGCACCACCATTACCCCGGAAGTGGCCCGGAAACTCAAAAATGCAGGCGCCGCCTGCATCGGCATTTCCCTGGACAGCGCCGGGCCGACCATCCACGATGAGTTCCGGCAGGTGCCCGGTTCTTTTGCCGCCGCCATCGAAGGGATGAAAAACTGCCGGGCGATGGGACTGCCTTTTCAGGTTCATACCACGGTGGTTGACCAAAACCATGATCAGTTCGAGTCCATTACCGACCTGGCAGTGGACCTTGGCGCCGCGGCCCACCACGTTTTTTTCCTGGTGCCGACCGGGCGGGCCAAAGACATTGAAACCGAGGCGCTGCGCGAAAAGCAGTATGAGCAATTGCTGCACCGGATTTTAAAAAAGCAGCGTCAGGTCGGCATTGAATTAAAGCCTACCTGTGCGCCACAGTTCATGCGTATCGCCCGCCAGCTCGGTATGGAAATGCGTTTTACCCGCGGCTGCCTGGCTGGCACCGCTTACTGCTGCATTCTCCCGAGCGGCGAGGTTCATCCCTGCCCCTACCTGCCGGCGAAGGTAGGCCATGTGCGGGAAACGCCGTTTTCAGAAATCTGGCGGACGGCGGAAATGTTTCAGCAGCTGCGCAGTGACCGGCTTGGCGGCAAATGCGGAGTCTGCAACCATAAGGATGTGTGCAGCGGGTGCCGCGCGCGTGCCTACTACTACACCGGAGGCGACTACTTGGCCGAAGACCCGTGGTGCCTGTACCGGAGAGGGCTGACCAATGAAGCAAAAGCATGCTGCTGACCCCCTGTCCGCCGCTGACAGAGAGCTGCTAAATCTGATCCAGATCGATTTTCCCAGGACTTCACGCCCTTTTGCGGAGCTCGGCCGCCAACTGGGACTTAACGAGGCGGAAGTGCTTAGCCGCCTTAAAGAGCTGAAAGCTGACGGCATTATCCGCCGCATCGGCGGCATCTTTGCTTCAGAGAAATTGGGTTTTGTCTCCACGCTGGTGGCGCTGCAGGTGGAAGAGTCCGTATTAGAGGAAGTGGCGGCGGCTGTCAGTAGCTATGACGGGGTAACTCACAACTATGAGCGGAGGCATAAATTTAATCTGTGGTTTACACTGGTGGCTGCATCAGACGAAGACCTGCGGCGCATCCTGAACGAAGTGTCAAGACTGCCGGGAGTGGCAGCCTTACGCAACCTGCCGGCCGTCAGGCTGTTTAAAATAGGGGTTAATTTTGACCTGAGCGGGGGAGAGACTTGATGCACCTTGCCGACCTGGACAAAAAGATCATAGCCCACCTGCAGGGAGATTTGCCGCTTTGCCGGGCACCGTACGCCGCCGTGGCTAAGGAAGCAGGCATCAGCGAGGAAGAGCTGCTGCAAAAAATTGCAGATTATCTCGCTGCCGGAATCCTGCGCCGCATGGGTACTATCCTGCGCCACCACCTGGCGGGCTTTACCGCCAATGCCATGTGCGGCTGGAGCGTGCCGCCGGAAAGGGTGGAGGAGGTGGGCCGGCTTTTTGCAGCCTTTCCCCAGGCTTCCCATGTTTACCAGCGCCCCACTTATCCGGACTGGCCCTATAATATTTTAACAATGCTGCACGGCCGCACGGACGCGGAGCTCGAACTGACCGCCAGGGAAATGTCGGTGAGCGCCCGTATTTCCGACTATACCCTGCTGCACAGCATGCGTGAGTTTAAAAAGACCAGCATGAACTATTTTGCCGGCTGAAGGTGGCCAAGGATCTGGACGTGCGGGTGAACGAGGAAGGTGTCACTATGAAAGGCGCTTTCAGCGAGGAGAAAGAGGATAAAAAACAGAATTATCTGGTTCGTGAGCGGAAGAGCGGCTCTTTTGTAAGAACCATTGCTTTGCCCAACGGCGATCCGGACAAAGCAAGCGCCAAGTTTAAGGACGGGGTGCTGGAGTTGACCGTTCCCAAACGGGAAGCAGATAAACGTCAGGGCCGACAACTGTTAATAGAGGAGCAACAAAGTAACGTGGATACATGACCCGGCCGAAAAGGCCGGGTTTTTTTATGTGCGCCTGGAGATCGGAAGAGCGTCGTGTAGGGAAAGAGTGTAGATCTCGGTGGTCGCCGTATCATT